>CBFIHN010000004.1:0-56990 GCA_965662575.1 Gammaproteobacteria bacterium | reverse complement strand
GCATTTGAGCAGGAAATTCAGGTTTCTTATCCTAAACATAACACATCAAACGTTATTTGTTAGGCGCGAAACTCCTGCGATAAAGGTATTAACCTTGCGTGACCAACGATGACGCCAATCATGAATATGCTGTTCATCCGAATAGGCTTGATCAAATTCAATGGCACCATAGTGTGGCAAAGCATACGAATCATCGCATAAAACGATTTTGCTTTGACCATCCTCATGCACATGATAGTAAAAGATTCCCGCCTGCTGGAGAAGGCGATTTAAAAAATCCGCATGGGTTTCTTCAAACTGCACCACATAATTTAATGCAGGATATTGTCGGCGTAGTTTTAGCTCATACGGTGCATCAGTACATTCACGCCATAGCTTTTGAAAAATCTCTGGCACTGACAAATTTTGATAATGTCGACAGTCACTACCCAACTGCAATGCCTCAATCCACGGCACCACCGAAATCCAACAAGAACGACGACCATAATTATCAAGCTCTTCATCGCTACGCGCTTGCCCAACCAGTCCATAAAAAATCACTGGCTCTGAATCATTATCGATACGAATCGTCACCGGTTTTGCCAACAGCGTATCGCTATCAATCTCTGGATCCAAAGCAAAAAAGCTGATTTCATAAGCAAAGCCAACGCTCAACTCATCCGTACCCACCAAGTGATAAGGAACCATCAATTGAGCAGGATAATCACCCACTGATATTTCTAGAATGCGCGCCAAATCTGCAGACATTATTCATTAATTAATATTATGTCATATATCAGTCATAATATGCGAGATTTAAATTTCTGTCAATTGAAAAAATATATCACATATTAGCAATCCGCATGGCTTTGGAGCAATCAACTTAGACAGTTACGAGCCATTCCCCAAAAACCCAAACGACGCTAGTGCTGCTAGAAACTGGTTTGCAACAGTCCCATTATGCAATAGGTGGTGTTTTAAATGTAATGTATTGCTAGAGTTAAAATCATCCAACTTGAAGTATGTGGAGACGATGAATTGACGACGCACATTAAAGTATGTTGCCAATTTTTGATACAGCCATCGTTATCACAATCGCTGCAATGCCAAAAAATCTTACCACTGGGTGTTTCAGTTTGAATCTGAAGTGTGCCAGTGCAATGCTCATTATAATAGTGCGGCTGCAAAAAGGGACGCAGGATTTTACAGTCAGCAGCCATAATAAGCTTGCAATAAGGGGCACAATTGGGCGGTCTTGTTGTAATATCGAGGGAGATAACCGCCCATCTTTTAAGAAACACGGTGTGGCGTCATATACACCACTGCTCATGACTAAGCCGCAGTTCTTAGCCTAGCAACTTCAACCTTGGCACTTTCAAGCAAATTATCTTTAAAACACTTAACAAAATCAATCATGGTGTAATCAACTGTTGGCTTAGCTTGTTTATCTTGGTTACTTTGCTTTTTCATCATCGTCTCCTTATGTATTTAATTGATTGGATGAATTGTGTTGGTAACTACGCCAATAATGGCGGCATCACTATGTTCTGTAATATCGATCGGCTTAAAGTCAGGGTTTTCCGGCAACAACTGTGTTTTGGCTGCTGTTTTAAGTAAACGTTTGACTGTCAGCTCACCATCAACTGCAGCAATAACCACCCTGCCGCTTTTAGGTTCAATTTTTTTATCAACGACCATTAGATCACCTGAGTTAATTCCCGCATTGATCATTGACTCACCGATCGCCTTAACCATAAAGGTATCTTTAGGGTTATGTACTAGCAAATCGTTTAAGTTAATCATTTCATCAATTGTATCATCGGCTGTTGTCGGTATACCTGCAGCTACCTTTGAATCAAACAGTGGCAACTCAATGACATTGTCAGCGACACTAACTTCATTGCGAATGAGCGCATAGACTTCATCTAATCGCGATAGCGGTATGCGGACAGGTTTAGTCACTTCCTTATAAGTGCCTGTATCTTTTGGCCTACCTGCATTTTTACGATATCCGCCGTGCATGTTTTCATTCATCTTGATTAATGTACGCTATTCAAGATAGACTATTTAACCACCCCTGTCAACACTGTTTTAGGGACTGTTGAAAACTAATTTCTAGCGGCACTAGCGTCATTGAAAAAAAATGAAAAACTACTCATTATATTAGGCATAAACTCCGCTTTTTTAATTTTTTTCGCCTAGCTATTGCTCACTATAAACCAGTTTGCAACAGCCCCTATTAAGCTTTTTGAGCTATCATTGAAAACGCTTAGAATATGACAACTTAATTGCGAGACTTGTATTGAAAAACACACCAAACGACCAAAGAAAAATCATCCACATCGATATGGATTCATTCTTTGTTTCTGTTGAAATACGGGATAATCCCAGACTCAAAGATAAGCTCGTTGCTGTTGGTGGCCAACCAGGTAAAAGAGGTGTTATTGCCACCTGTAACTACAATGCGCGCAAATTTGGTGTTCACTCTGCCATGTCATCAGCACGCGCAAAAGAAATCTGCCCTGAGCTGATGATTATTCCTGGCCATATGACTAAATACAAAGAGATATCAAAAGACATTAGAAGCATCTTTAAGCGCTTCACAGATCAAATTGAACCTCTATCACTAGATGAAGCTTATTTAGATGTTACTCATTCAAGCCATTGCCAAGGCAGTGCAACATTGATGGCTGAAGAAATTAGACATCTCATTTTCGAAAAGATCCAACTAACCGCTTCAGCAGGCGTGGGCCCTAACAAGCTAATCGCTAAAATCGCGAGTGATGTTAATAAACCTAATGGCATTTGTGTCGTGCCACCGGATCAGGCTTTAGATTTTATTAGTGAGTTGCCTGTAAAACGATTATATGGCGTAGGCAAAGCAACGTTAGCTAAGCTGAATAAGATGGGTGTTGAAACCTGTCAGGACTTGCAAAAACTTGATCAAGAAACTCTTAACCAACGATTTGGTAAATTTGGTGGCGCACTCTATCACTATTGTCGGGGCGTTGATCATCGCCAAGTAAACCCACAGCGTATACGCAAATCTATTAGCGTTGAAAAAACCTACGAGCAAGATATTACGGATACCAAACTGTTCGAGCAACATATCGCGGCTCTGATTATTGAACTTAGAAAACGTATGGCACCAGTGATGGAAGGTAGAGCCATTAAAAGTGTTTTTGTAAAACTCAAATTTAAAGATTTCAAACAAACGACAGCAGAAGCTCAGGCCAATAACATTGAGCTGGAAACTGTGCTTCAGCTTTTGAAAAAAGCCTACTCTCGCATGAATAAGCCAGTGCGGTTACTGGGTATTGGCGTAGGTCTTAAAGACCTTTCTAATCAAGAAGCAGCCCAAATGGATTTTGATTTTTCTAGAGGCTGTTGACATTTAATCAGAGTGCGTCAGAAATCGTAGAATTTCTAGCATTGTAACGCAGCGTATATCAAATATGTGAGTAACGACCCTACATTACCGCGATCTCCTGAGGGATTCCGTCAATATTGCAGGCAGTAGCTCCTAGCAGCCTAATGATTTTAATTCTCAAATCATTGAGCTTGATAATAGTGGCGTTGAACACCTGCTTAATCGGGTCATATATTCTAACAATTACAATACCTTCCATCAGTTGAAATACCCAGCGCAAAGTGGGATTTTTAACCGGCCTGTTAATGTGGTTGGGTAAAGTCTCACTCTCTTTTTCCAAGGCTGCTCTCAGCCTATACTGTGTATAGTTGTATACCAATAAGCACAACGCCATGACAACCATCAACGCTTCAACGCGAGAACGCTTTTTGACGCAGTTTTTCATTTTTTTCAACGACGCTAGTGCCGCTAGAAATTGGTTTGCAACAGTCCCCTTTAAGCTAACTGATAACCCAAGCCACGCCGAGTTTTAATATAACCCTTACCGAGCTTCTTACGCAGACTGTGTATATGAACTTCAATCACATTGCTAGAGATGCCATGAGTCCAGCTATAGATCATTTCCATTAAATGCAACTTGTCTAAAACCCGCTCCTGATTCTCGAGAAATATTTTCAATAACTTATACTCATATTCCGAAAGCTCAAGCTGAGTATCATTCAAATATACTGTCCGATTGTTCATATTCAACATCAAATCACGGCATGCCAAAATCCCAGTACAATCTTGGACACGACGACGTGCTAATGCACGCAACCGCTGAAGCAACACCTCAAAAGAAAATGGTTTATTCAGATAGTCATCTGCACCTGACAAAAACCCGGACAAGCAATCTATTTCTTCATTATTCGCAGTCAAAATGAGTGTCGGAACTAGGCAATTTTGCCGACGCAAATCTCGGATAACAATATCGCCAGATTTACCAGGCAAACCCAGGTCCATAATGATAGCATCATAGTGCGCGCTAAGCGCCATTTTCTCGGAAACAATGCCGTCCGATGCCCAGTCAACGACATAGCCTTCTTCTTCCAAACGCTGAATAATATACTCAGCAGTATCTGGGCTGTCTTCGGCTAATAGTATCTTCATAGTCCTTTACCATGTAGTCCCTTACCAAATTCAGATTATAATCTATATTTTTTATTTGCCAATACTCACACACGTAATCCAAAACTTCCCTGCCTCATTCGCAGAGATCATTTCTGTGCTTGCCGCAAACGCCGGCGCTGCATCGGATCAATTGTCAGGGGTCGATAAATCTCAACACGATCACCTTCATAAAGTACCGTCTCAGGATTGATAGGCTTGCTAAAAACACCCAAAGACAATTGATTCAAATCAATTTCCGGATAGTATTTTCTCATGTCAGATTTAACCACAGCCATTTGTGCTGTACTACCCTGGGGTAGCTCCACGGTGAGTAGTTGTTGCTGTTCTGAACTCCCATAAACAACTTCTACTTGCATCGCAGTGCCTCTTGGTGCGCGCGTTGGCAAAAAGCATCAACCAAGGTGTTAGCTGCTTGATTAAATAAAGGCCCTAGCAAAAAGGCCATCGTTTTACTGTTAAATTCAAATTCCATATGTAAAGTTACTTTGCTTGCACATGCTGATAGTGATTGAAATGTCCATAAACCAGAAAAGCGATGAAATGGCCCATCAACCAATTGCATATCCATGGAATCAAAAGGTTTTAAAATATTACATGTCGTGAGTTTTTGCGAAATCCCCCCCTTAGCAACCTCGATACTAGCAGTGACTTGATGCTCGGTTTTTTCATGTATCTGCGTGCTTTTACACCAAGGCAAAAACGCTGGATAGGACTCGATATCAGAAACCAATTGATAGATTTGTTCGGTGGAGTACGGCAACAGCGCACTGTGTTCAACAACTTCCATTAATATATGTGATTATTGTTATCAGATCTATTGTAAGATGTTGATGCGAAATATGCCATCCCACAACGACTGTTATGGCTAACCACACTGTATTTAATTCATTGGCATTCGACGAAACGCAACCATTGCCCACCTTTGTATCTCTACAAAACATCTTGCGGATCAATATCAAGTGACCAACGCACTTTACGTGCTAAAGAAGCATCTAGCCCTCTCAAAGCCTGTTCAATCGCATAATGCAATGCCTGACGTGTTACGGACTGCAACAATAACTGAAAACAATAAAAGTTAGCACGCCTGGCAATGACACTGGGGACAGGACCCAAAATAATTAAAGAATCTGATTGCGGAAGGGATCGACCAATAGCAGAAAGAAAATCCTTAGCACACTGCTTATCCTTTGCCTCTGCACGGAATAAGGCAAGATAAGAAAAAGGTGGCAGCAGCGCTTCTTGACGCTCGCTTAATAAACCCTGACTGAATGCAGAATAACCTTGCTCTAATAATAGCTGCAAAGCGGCGTGTTCAGGTTGATGTGTCTGCAAATAAACCTCACCACGACGTTCTTCACGCCCAGCACGACCAGCAACTTGCAATAATAATTGCCCCATATGTTCAATCGCACGAAAATCGCAACTAAACAAAGCGCCATCTAAATTGACGATACCGACCATCGTGACATTAGCAAAATGATGACCTTTGGCAAGCATTTGTGTACCAATAATAATTTTGGCTTGTCCTCGGTGAATTTTTTCTAACGCCTGGTTAAGCGAACCTCTTTTACTCATACTCGTGCGATCAAGACGAAGAACATCCTGCTCAGAAAACAGTGATTGCAATGTTGCTTCAATTTGCTCAGTACCCAAACCAATCGTCTGAATCGCACTCGAGTGACAGCGCGGGCAAGATTGGTCAACGGCTTTTTGCTGGCCACAATGATGGCAACATAAGTGTGGTGGATGCTGATGTACCGTGTAATGTGTATCACAACGTTCACATTGATGACTCCAGCCACAATCATGACACACCAGTACCGGCGCGAAGCCACGACGATTTAAAAATAAAATCACTTGTCCATTTTTCGCAAGATGTTGCTTAATTGCATCAATCAGTGGTTTGGACAAACCTGATTGTAAAGGTTGCTGGCGCATATCAATTACATGATACGTTGGCTGCCCGGCTGTGCCTGCACGATTAGCTAACTCTAAGTGTTGATAGCGGTGGAGATAGGTATTGCGTAAAGTTTCCAGCGTTGGTGTGGCAGTGCCAAGTATAATTGGAATATTGCTAAAATGTGCACGCATGATGGCCACATCACGCCCATGATAACGTAGGTTGGTACTTTGCTTGAAAGAAGAGTCATGTTCTTCATCAAGAATAATCAAACCAAGCTTTGGCATTGGCACAAAAATTGACGAGCGCGTACCAATAACAATTCTGGCTTCTGCACGATGGGCCAATGCCCAGTTGTGTAAAATATCAGTATCATTTAACTCAGAGTGTAGACTAACAATAGGTACTGCAAAACGTTGGCGAAAGCGCATGAGTGTCTGCGGGGTTAACCCAATTTCAGGCACCAACACCAAAGCCTGTTGGTCTTTAGCAAGCACTTGCTCAATAATGTGTATATAAACTTCGGTTTTGCCACTACCAGTGACACCGTCTAACAACAATGTTTGAAAAGAGCCCAATGCGTTGATACCAGCATTAACCGCATGCTGCTGCTGTGCATTGAGATTTAATGCGGGCATGCTGTGCTGATGAATGACCGTCGCTTTACTCTGATACACAGCGTCAATAAGCGCTTTTTTCTTCAAGGCCATCAAGGTTCGTACGGAAATATCCAATCGCCTCAGCTCGCTATCTGCAATGGGAAATAAAGATTGCTGCAATAACTGTAATGCATGGGCTTGAAGTCTAGATTTTTTCAGCCGCGCCAGTGGTACATCCTGACCCCGTTCTGTTACTTGCCAAAAGCGTTGCTGCTGTGCTTGTAGTGCTTTGCCTTCGAGTAGTGGTTTAGCAAGCGCCGTTGCAATAACATCACCAATTGATGCGTGATAATACTGCGCAATCCACTGATATAGGCTCATTTGTTCTTCTGTAAATAATCGCTGCTCATCGAGACATGCCGCAATAGGCTTGAGCTTATTTGGGTCGCAATCAGTTCCATCAGATTGCGCCAGAACGACACCAACTAATGTCCGGCTCGCTAAAGGCACCTCAACCCGCACACCTGGGGATAAAGGTTTTTCTGATACATAATCAAGCCCCTGTTTGAACGGGCCAGGTACGGCAACACGAAAAATCATTGTATTATCCGTGGGATATCGATTTACACACAACTTTATCCACAAAGACTCTCAAACATTCTGACACTGCCTCCCCCTGTGGATAAAAATGTTAATAGTTTGGTGAAAAAACATGGCATCTCCGATTGTCAAGTTAATACCACCAATCATTAGCTTTAAAAAAAATATATAAATCATATGGTTAAACTAAAATTCTTATTTTATAACTTAAATATATCGCGCAAAATTGACTAGACTGGCCCATGTGCATAGAAACGATAAAAATTATCATGTCAAGAAGTTTTTTCTGATTTTTTTCAAGTTTTTTCCTTGACATCATTGGAGTTATTAACACGCATGGTTTTACCGGTGTTTTACAATAAGTCAAGCGTATGCAAGCTATAATTTCGCAATCCCCTCAATCTCGACACGGGCCCCCTTGGGTAAAGCCGTTACCTGCACCACGGCACGAGCAGGATAAGGTTGAGAAAAATATTGCGCAGCAACGTGGTTAAGGCAGTCATAATGTGCAAAGTCAGTTATATAAACATTAAGCTTAATAATATGATCGAGGGTAATACCAGCAGCTTGACAAACTGCTTTGAGATTTTCAAATACTTGCTTAATTTCTTGCTCAATTGACCCATCAATAAGCTTCATTGTTTGGGGGTCTAATGGAATTTGCCCAGAAAGATACAGCAAGCCATTATCTGCAATGGCTTGTGAATAAGGACCAATAGCCTCTGGGGCATGACGAGTTTGGATTTGATGCTTTGACATATTGAACGACCTTGTAAAATAAACTGCCTATCACACTTTCACATTTAAGTGCAAAAAATGAGGTATTAAAAATTTTCAGGTAAACCCTTGTTGCTACTCACGCCAACGGTGAACACGCATAATGGCACTAATATGCCGTATTTTTCTAATAATGCGCGCTAAATGAACCCGGTTTTCCACAGAAATAACGATTGAAAAAATACAATATTGTTTGCCAACTTCAATGACCTCAAAATTTAAAATATCCGCTGCCGAATCAGTGATTTCTGTACTAATAGCGGCAATAATACCGCGATTATTTTCTGCATCAATGCGAATTTTAGCCGCAAATTGTGTTGCCAGATTCTCGGACCAGCGTAGCTCTGGCGCAATATATTGAGAAGACTTACGCTGCAAACGCTGAAAAAAAGCACATTGCACTTGATGCACCACCAAACCTTTTGTTTTTTCGATAACACCCACAATATGATCGCCTGGCAGTGGATAACAACAAGTTGCAAAATGACTTTGACCTTCCTCGCCTGAAATATCGATGTGATTTTTCGTTATCGGGACCTCATCATCACCGCCATGTTGCCACTTGCAAACTAAATCTGCCAACTCATTAGTTGATAAAGCACCTTGAGAAATGTCAACCAACAACGCGCTGTCAGACGCATACTTTTTAGCTTCTAGTAACTTTGCCTTACTGACTGTCGTCAATTGATCCCAACTCAATTGGTACGAAGCTAGCGCAACATTAAATAATTTTTTACCCAGCAGCTCAGCCTCTCGTGTTGCTTGCACTTTCAAATTTTGACGAATTGCAGATTTTGCTTTACCCGTCAACGCATACTCCAACCACAGAGGGTTGGCACAGGGTGTCTCGGCAGTCATAATCTCTATCGTTTGACCACTTGAGAGCTTCTCGCTTAAAGGCACTGAACGTCGGTTGACTTTTGCTGCAATACAACGATTGCCAATTTCAGTGTGCACAGCATAGGCAAAATCAATTACCCGCGCACCACGAGGCAACTCAAAAATATCTCCTTTTGGTGTGAACAAATAAATTTCATCGGGAAATAAATCGATCTTGACATTCTCAATAAACTCCAGTGAATTGCCCGATTGACGCTGCATATCTATCAACCGTTTCAACCACTCATGTGTCCGGACTTCTGTTTCTTTAATCGGCGCAGTGTCTTTGTAGCGCCAATGGGCGGCAATACCATGCTTGGCCATATGCTCCATGTGCTCAGTACGAATTTGGATTTCAATTGGCACACCATAAGGCCCAAACAAAACCGTATGCAGTGATTGGTAACCATTCGCTTTAGGAATGGCGATATAATCTTTAAAGCGTCCTGGCACTGGCTTATACAAAGCATGAACAGCACCCAATAGTTGATAACAAGTGCTACGATCTTTGCAGAGAATGCGAAAGGCATAAACATCCATAATTTCAGACAGTGGCAAGCCTTTATTGCGCATCTTTTTGAAAATGCTGTATAAACGCTTTTGCCGACCACAGAGCTCGTATTTAACCAATGTTTCATTTAAATAAGTTTCGAGAGATTGTTCTATTCTTTCAAACAAGCGCAAACGATTGCCACGAGCACGCTCCACACAAGCCTTCAACACACGATAGCGCATGGGATACATGGCTTGAAAACCTAAATCTTCAAGCTCACACTTAATATCGTGCATCCCTAAACGATTGGCAATGGGCGCATAAATTTCTAAGGTCTCACGCGCAATGCGTCGGCGTTTATCTGGGCGCAAAGCACCAAGTGTACGCATATTGTGCGTTCGATCAGCAAGTTTAATCAAAATAACGCGAATATCACCGACCATGGCAAGCATCATTTTACGAAAATTTTCAGCTTGTGCTTCTTGCTTCGAGCCAAACTGAATTTTAGTTAGCTTCGTGACACCATCAACCAACTCGGCGGTTTTTTCACCGAACGCCGCTTTTAACTGCACACGAGTAACGTCAGTGTCTTCAACAACATCATGCAAAATGGCCGCCATAACCGTTTCTGGGTCCATTTTTAATTGCGCAAGAATAGTCGCTACAGCAACCGGATGCGTAATATACGGCTCACCTGAGCTGCGCAGCTGTGCCTCATGGGCGTCAGCACCTAACAGATAAGCGCGAGCAATGTTGTTAAGTTGCTGTCGGTCAAGATATTGTGAAAGCCACGGCAAAAGCTGGGCAAATAAAAACACAGAATGTTTACCTACAAACCAACGACTCTTTTTTTACCTTCCATCCGAGTAGGTACTCTTTGCTATTTTTCCTTCAGCAATTTCTCGTAGCGCAACGACTGTCACTTTATCATTATCCCAGGGCACCATGGGCTCCTCACCTGTACGCAGTAGTTGGTGCGCACGCTTGCTGGCAAGTAAAATAAGTTCAAACCGGCTAGCGACATTGCCTAAACAATCTTCAACAGTAACACGTGCCATAGAGCACTTCCTTAAATGGTTATTATTTATAGAGAATACTAGCGGCGTGATGCTAAAAAAGCAAATAAACAAGCACGAGTGAATTGACTCATAGAGAATGTTACCGACAGTCCAAATAGCATATATTGTTGGAATTCGGTCACATTGAATCACATGAGTTTCAACAGGTTAAGTGGTTGACAGAATAAGACGACTTTTTCACGATTTTTGGTGAAAAAAATCTGCAGCAGCCCCATAATAGATGCATGACCTAAAAAATTTCAGTTATGCGCAACCATCGCCTACGTATTATTGGCGGCACATGGCGCGGCCGTCACATCCATTTTCATCCCTCGCCTGGTCTACGCCCATCCGGTGACCGTATTCGAGAAACGGTGTTTAACTGGTTGGCTGCTTATACTCCAGGGGCAAATTGCCTTGACGCTTTTGCGGGCAGTGGCGTTCTCGGCCTAGAGGCCTTATCACGTGGTGCAGCACAGGTCATTTTTCTGGAAAAAAATCTTCGCACACTTAAGCAATTGCAGCAATCACTGTCTGAATTAGGAGCTGGGCCCAATGCTAAAGCAAAGCAAGCTAATAGCATACGATGGCTACAGCAAACAGCCCAACATCCCTTTGATCTTGTTTTTGTTGACCCCCCCTTTCACCAAAACCTAGTCTTGCCTTGTCTAAAACATTTGCAGCAATGGCGATGGCTCAAACCCGGAGCATTGGTTTACGTTGAATGTGAAACAACATTAAAACTCGAAAAAAAATTAGACCATCAGTGGATAGTTCATCGTATTAAACAGACCAAAGAACTGACTTATGCCCTATTGCAAACTGCCAAGACCTGAACGATAAAGAAATCATGCAGTCACTCTGGAGTTATTGACAGTAATATATAAACTCTATATTCTGCAGCAACTGCTCGCCAGTCAGATGACTTTGCCGGGGTGGCGAAATTGGTAGACGCACCGGATTCAAAATCCGGCGGTGGCAACACCGTGTCGGTTCGACTCCGACCCTCGGCACCATCTTTTGTTTTAATATCATTCACTAGTTTACATTATATGAAGCACTTACACCTGAACATCATTTACGCCGTTATTCTTATCGCAGTTGCTGCCATTTTATATGGGTTATCACCACATCCAGATTATACGTCACATGGCATTATGTTGCCGACAAACAAGACATTTAAACCTGTTACTGCAGACTCAGTTCAAGTCTATCGTCAAGCCCCATCTAATGCAAAAGTCGTCGGAACAATAAGGATTGCACGCCACTTTACTGCACAAACACCCACCGCCAATGAACACAATGTTCAGGCCAACTTATTACTGGCTAAAAAATTAGCCGCCAAAGCCGGTGCAAATGGCCTAACGGACATCCAAGCTGGTAACACAGCTAATGCAGGCCCTCTTGATGCATCAATTGTATATGCGAAAGCAATTCGGACTTAATCCTTAGCCCACCACACATATTTACAGGCCCCAACAACAACAAAACCTGGTCTCATGCCCACCGTTTAATGTTGATAACGACAGTGGTCAGACACTGATTCTGCAGAACTAAGCGTTTATAAAAGTCCTCGGCTGACGACCGTGGTATTTTTATTTCCTGATTGGATTTCGGGAAGGAGCTTCGCTACCGCGAAACTCCTGATAAAATGAGAATCATTCTCATTTCTATTGCTTTTCATTAAACCCTACGCTTATACTATGACCTCATAAGAATTGACATTAACAACCGATGCTAGAGACAGGGAAAACTTACCGTATCACAGGCTTTTCTAGCCGGTGCCCGGCAGGATATACACAAAAGCTACTGGCTATGGGCTTTGTTATTGACCAATTATTTAAGGTTGGTTCGATCGCGCCTCTGGGCGACCCTTACCAAATTGAAATTCAAGGAACTCGGGTGTCTTTGCGCAAATCCGAGCTAAGCCTAATCGAGGTGAGAGAAGATGAAAGTAGCGCTAGTCGGTAATCCAAACTGCGGTAAAACCACTGTATTTAATGCACTCACCGGCGCACGGCAAAAAGTTGGCAACTGGGCAGGGGTAACGGTTGACAAGAAAACCGGGCGTTTTAATTACGATAAACAGACGGTTGAGGTGATTGATTTGCCAGGCCTATACTCGATGGTTTCATCGGAAGAAGGTTCACTTGATGAGAAAATTGCGAGTGAATTTATACTGAAAACACAACCTAACCTGATTGTTAATATCCTAGATGCCTCAAACCTTGAACGTAATTTATTTTTGACTTTACAGCTAATTGAAATGAAAGTGCCCATCATTTTGGCAGTCAATATGGTCGATATTGCCCAACAAAAAGGGATCAAAATTGATTTCTCAGCACTAGAAAAATCATTGGGTCTGAGTGTTGTACCGATGATAAGCCGCCGTGGTGTCGGTGTTGAGGATTTGAAAAAAACGATTGTTAAGGGCACGCAAGCAGCAGAGTTCAAACACCTAGACTATTACCCACAACCGCTTATTGATCAAATTTCAGCGGTTTTATTAAGCAATACACCCGTACCAGATAAAATATGGTTAAGCCTACGCTTATTGGAAAATGATCATTATGCGTTATCGCTGCTTGATGAGTGCACACAACATTCGGTTGAAAACAGATTCACAGATCAAGCGATGACTATTGCTAACGCGCGCTATCAAGCAATTCATGATATTGGCCGCCAATGCCTAATCCGGGAAACAATTGCCAAACACCGCGCAACGGAAATCATCGATTCGGTTTGTATGAATAAATATCTTGGACTACCCATATTTTTATTCATCATGTATTTGATGTTTGAGTTTTCAATTACCATTGGTGGTGCATTACAACCTTTGTTTGATAACAGTTCACGTGCAATTTTTATCGATGGCTTATCACATGTTGGCATGAGTATTGGATTACCAACCTGGATGACCGCAGTCGTCGCTCAAGGGATTGGCTTGGGTATCAATACGGTCGTTACCTTTGTGCCACAAATTGGTTGCATGTTCTTGTTTTTATGTTTATTGGAGGACTCTGGCTATATGGCGCGTGCCGCATTTGTCATGGACCGCATTATGCAAGCCGTTGGCCTACCAGGAAAGTCCTTTGTGCCCTTGATTATTGGCTTTGGTTGTAATGTGCCAGCAGTCATGGCAACACGTGCATTGGAACGTCGTCGCGACCGCCTCCTGACGATTATGATGGCACCTTTTGTCTCATGCGGCGCACGTTTAGCCATTTTTGCCGTATTTGCCAGTGCATTTTTTGCCCATGGTGGCGGCGCAACAGTTGTCTTTTTACTCTATGTCATTGGCATTGTTTGCGCTATTATCACCGGATTGGTGGTTAAAAACACCTTACTTAAAGGTGAAAACACACCGTTTATTATGGAGATTCCGGTGTATCATTTGCCCAACACCAGAGCAATATTACTACAAACCTGGCAACGACTTAAACGCTTTTTAGTCCGCGCAGGTAAAGTCATTATCCCCGTCTGTGTGGTTATTGGTGCTTTAAATGCAGTCCAACCTAATGGCCACTTAGTCACGAAAAATACACGTGATTCTATTCTTGCAACCATTGGTCGTACCATCACACCTATATTGGCACCCATTGGTATTAAACAAGATAATTGGCCCGCCACTGTTGGGTTGATTACCGGCACCTTAGCTAAAGAGGTTGTTGTCGGCACACTCAATACATTGTATAGCCAACAAAAAACCAATACCAACCCCATGAGTAAAAATTACAATTTTTGGGCTGACCTAAAAAGCGCTATTGATGAGACAGTGAGTAATTTTAAAGCAATGAGCCTATCAAGCTTTTCTAATCCATTCACCGCCAATGAAGCAGATGCACATATGGATAAAACAGCCATGGGCACCATGGTCATCAGTTTTGGTTCAATTGCCTCAGCCTTTGCGTATCTACTATTTGTGCTACTTTATATTCCATGCGTTGCCACTATCGGCGCTGTTACTCGTGAAGCCGGACGTGCCTGGGCATGGATGTCGGTTGCCTGGAGCACTGCCATTGCTTATTGTGTTGCGCTATTTGCATACCAAATAACACGCATGGCCACGGCACCATGGATAGCAGGTAGTCAAATCGTAGCAGCACTGGGATTTATCGCTTTGCTAGTCTATTTAATGCATTACTTTGCTGATCGTGTACACTTTAGACCAAGCTTGGCTAAAACTTGTGCTGACTGCAAAGGGTGTTGATCGATGACACCTCAAGCCATGAATCACCGTCCCCAGGATTGATCACTTATCCACCGTCAACTACAATAGCGCGTTTTTGAGTTTTGGATTTACATTATGAAACGCCGTCGCCGTCAAAAATTACCTCAAGAATTGGTCATTGCTGATATCCTGCGCTTAAGTCATGAAGGGCGAGGCATAACGGAAGTTAAAGGCAAGACCGTTTTTGTTGATGGTGCTTTGCCAGGCGAACAAGTGTCTTTTCAATACACGCGCTGTCACCGTCAATATGATGAAGCTAAAGTGATTGAAGTCTTTAAGCCATCTAGTGATCGCGTACAACCACCATGCGCTGTATTTGGGCTTTGTGGTGGTTGTAGCTTGCAACATATGAACTCATCAGCACAGATTAAACACAAACAAAACGTGCTAGCCGACCAGTTTGAACATTTTGGTCATGTCACACCACAAAAATGGATCAGCCCATTGACTGCCAACCAGTTTGGCTACCGCCACAAAGCCCGCTTGGGTGTACGTTATGTAATTAAAAAAGGTGGCGTATTGGTCGGCTTTCGTGAAAAAAACGGGCACTTTTTAACTGATATGTCACGCTGTGAGATTTTGCACCCTAGTGTTGGTGATCATATAACCGAGCTTCGGCAATGGCTAGAGACTTTAACAGCGAAAGACCAAATTCCCCAATTAGAAGTAGCGATTGATGATAAAAAAACGGCACTGATTATTCGTCATCTCTGTGAACTATCACCGCAGGACATTGAAAATATATCTCAATTTGCACAGACCAATGAATTCTGGATTTACCTACAGCCTAAAGGCCCAGATAGCATTCATCCAATCTGGCCAAAAAATGCTGCCAAAACAGGCCTTTATTATGAATTACCAACGCATAATATTCGTGTGAATTTTCAACCGCAAGATTTCACGCAAGTTAACACGAAACTAAATCAGCAGATGGTTAATCTGGCTTTACAAAAACTTGAGCTTAACGCAGATGACGTCGTGTTAGATTTATTTTGTGGTTTGGGCAACTTTAGTCTACCCATCGCACGCTATGCAAAAAAAGTTATTGGTGTTGAAGGTGATGAGCCAATGACTATGCGAGCATTGGCCAATGCACAATACAATCAGTTAACTAATACCGAATTTCATGCCGCCAACCTATTTGATGAACAATTTGATGACCATTTCTTAAAGCGCGGCGCGAATAAATTGCTACTCGACCCACCACGTGCGGGTGCGGAAGCTGTTATTAAAAGAATAGGCTTAAATTCAATCAACCATATTGTTTATATTTCTTGCAACCCTGCAACACTGGCACGTGATGCAGGCCTGTTAGTCAATGAACAAGGTTTTAAATTAGTTGAAGCAGGCGTCATCGACATGTTTCCGCATACAACACACGTTGAATCAATTGCAGTATTTAAGCGTTATAGCTAGTCACATCCAGAATGATCCCAGCTTAACAACTATTTTACCTCAAAATGAACGTTGCTCACCTTGCAATATATTCAATAAGAATATTGTATCAACTGAGCAAGCTGTTGCTGCAACTGTTGGTAACTATTATGTGCTAACTGTTGTTTGGCACGCACCTTATCAACCACGGCCTCAGGCGCTCTTCCAGTAAAATTCGGATTGCTTAGCTTGGCCTGTAACTGTGTCAGTTCTTTTTCTAACTTAGTCATTTCTTTTTGTAAACGCTGCCTCTCAGCATCGGTATCGATCAGACCAGCCAATGGAATATGCAAGGCCAATTTGCCGACAGTTTGTACCGCCGTTGTGCCTGGCTCAATATGACCTTCTAACCAACTAATCGATTCAATTTTTGCTAAGCTCATCAGCAAATCTTGCTGTGCTTGCAAACTGGTCTTTTCAGTCGCTGTTGCATGTTGAATATGCAATGGTACTTGCTTTTTCGGTGAGATATTCATTTCGCTGCGAATCGTACGAATCGCGACAATAACTTGTTGAAGCCAATTCATCTGTTGCTCAACTGTCTGATCAAGCATTTGCGTATCCACTTGCGGATAAGGTTGCCGCATTAGGCTGGTACCCTCTGCGTTAGAAAATGACTTGACCGATTGCCAAATGCTGTCAGTAATAAACGGAATAATCGGGTGTGCTAACCGCAAAATACAATCGAGCACATCGACCAACGTATAGCGAATCGCTGCCTTGGCTTTATCATTGATCTTTGACTGCAAATGAATTTTGGCAAATTCTACATACCAGTCGCAATACGTATTCCAAACAAACTCATAAATTGCTTGAGCCGCCAAATCAAAACGGTATTGATGAATAGTTTGGTGGACCTGTTGTATACAATGATTTAAACGTGAGTAAATCCAACGCTCCGTTAAGCCCAGCTCTCCGGCTTGGATTGCCTGACCTTCTAAATTCATTAGGACAAAACGCGACGCATTCCACAGCTTATTACAGAAGTTGCGATAGCCTTCCATCCGCTGCACATCAAAGACAATATCACGACTGGTTGAGGCCAAAGCACAAAAAGTAAAACGCAAAGCATCCGTGCCATACGCTTTAATTCCCTCGGGAAATTGTGCTTTGGTCGCCTTGATAATTTTTTCTTTTAAACGAGGTTGCATCATTTTTGAAGTACGTTTCGCAATTAATGGTTCCAGCTCAATACCATCAATTAAATCCACAGGATCTAGAACATTCCCTTTTGATTTTGACATCTTTTGGCCATCATGATCACGAATTAAACCATGAATATAAACCTCACGAAACGGTACTTCCCCGGTGAATTTAAGGCCAAACATAATCATTCGCGCTACCCAGAAGAAAATAATATCAAAACCCGTGATTAAAGTTGAGGTTGGGTAAAATTGACTGAATTCCGGCGTTTTCTCTGGCCAGCCTAACGTAGCAAATGGCCACAAGGCAGCTGAAAACCATGTGTCTAAAACATCCTCTTCTTGTCGTAAAATCACCTCATTAGCTAACTGATATTTTTTACGGACATCGGTTTCATCTTGCCCAACATAGACATTGTCTTCGCTATCAAACCAAGCAGGAATACGATGCCCCCACCATAACTGGCGGCTAATGCACCAATCCTGAATATCTTCAAGCCAACGATAATAAAGATTACTGGCATTCTCAGGAATAAATGTAATCTTACCCTGCTTCACTGCCTGAATCGCTGGCTCAGCTAAAGACTGAGTACTTACATACCATTGATCGCTTAACATCGGTTCAATGATCGCCCCACCCCGTTCGCTTTTAGGGATCTTCAGCCGATGTTTTTCAATTTTGTCCAATAGACCCGCCTGCTTTAAATCAGCGAGTAATTGTTGACGTGCCTCAAAACGATCTAGCCCTTGATAGGCTTCTGGCGCATTGCTATTAATTTTGGCATCTAGCGTCAGGATATTAATCTGTGGCAAATCATGACGCTTGCCAATATCATAGTCATTGAAATCATGTGCTGGGGTGATTTTAACGCAGCCGGTACCAAATGCCTGGTCAACATAATCATCACTAATAATCGGAATCTGGCGATCACAAAATGGTAACTCAATCATTTGACCAATCAAATGCTGATAACGTGTATCCTCTGGGTTCACCGCGATGGCTGCATCACCCAACAATGTTTCTGGGCGCGTTGTTGCAATCACCACATAATCAGAGCTATTAGCAATAGGATAACGGATATGCCATAGTGAACCGTCTGTTTCTTCTGATAAAACCTCAAGATCCGACACCGCTGTCTTTAACACAGGATCCCAATTGACTAAGCGCTTACCACGATAAATGAGACCCTCATCATATAAGCGTACAAATGCTTCACGCACCGCATGCGACAAGTTATCATCCATGCTAAATCCTTCACGTGACCAATCCGGAGATGTGCCCAAACGGCGCATTTGCTGAGAGATTGTTCCGCCAGATTCATTCTTCCATTGCCAAACACGTTTGACAAAATCTTCGCGACCCAAAGCTTGGCGACTAGTCCCCTCTGCCTCCAATTGACGTTCAACCACCATTTGTGTGGCAATACCGGCGTGATCCGTGCCTGGCTGCCACAAAGTACAATCACCTTGCATACGATGATAACGAATCAAAACATCCATCAACGTCTGCTGAAAACCATGACCCATATGCAAGCTGCCGGTGACATTCGGTGGTGGTAACATTAGGCAATACGGCATTCCAGCTCCGTGTGCTTTGAAAAAATCTGATTGTTCCCAGTCTTGATATAACGCACGCTCAATCGCTTGTGCACTGTATGTTTTTTCCATAGGTAATCTCGCTGTATCTTGTCGTTTTCTAAGGCTTATCTCTGGAAAAAGTCACCTTCATTGCGATGACGTTATTTTTCCTTGAGCTATGACAATTAGATGCCGAAGGATTTCATGTTAATTGTAACAGACCCTTAGCGTAAGCCGAAGACAGCAGAAGCGGAAATAGGACGAGTTCGAACACACCAAAACCCTAATAGCATAAATACTGCTGGATAGAGAAAAAACCACTCAGGAGGGAAATACGTCAATAACAAGGTAGCAACTAATGGTGTGGTACCACCAAATATGGCAAAAGCAAGACTATACGCCAGGGCCACACCACTATAACGAACCTCCACTGGAAATAGGCTTGCCAACTGTGCACCATACGTTGCTGAAATCATCGCAGCCGGCAGAGATAATAACCCAAGGCCAACACAGAACTGCCATAGCATACCATGCAACATCCAATGAAAAGATAGCGGGCTCACCACAGCGGCAATGAGATAACTGATACGCAGCAAGCGCTCTCGACTAATCCAATGATCAACGACAAAACCCGCAACCACCAATAACAGACTAAATATCGCCAGATTCATCGTATTAAGCCAACCGAGAGCTTCTATATTTAAGGGTTGTCCTTGATGGAATAAACGCAAGGAAGGTAAATAAACAAACAACAGAAAAAAAGTCACTGCTCCTGCAGCAATTAAAACAGTGCCACTTAGCAAATTTTTATGGTGCTTTGAACATAAATGCCAAGCCGGTATGGTTTGCCCCCGCATTTTTTTTTGATATTGCAAAAAAGTCGGCGTTTCAGATAACGCACGACGCAGATAGAAACCAACAAAGGCTAGGACAGCAGATAATAGAAATGCTAAACGCCAACCCCAGTGGCCAATAACATGATGCTGCTCTAAACACTGAATTAGTACCACCATCAGCTGTGCACCAAAAGTCGCAAGGTTAAATCCTAAAAACAATAGCGCAATCGCTAAACCTAACTGTTTTTTTTGCACATGTTCCATTACAAAAACAATGGCACCTGGAATTTCACCACCAATAGCCAAACCCTGTAATAAACGACAAGCAACCAATAATACTGGTGCTAGTACGCCAATGATGTCATATCCCGGCAGTATGGCAATGGCGAGAGATGGAACAGCCATCAACAATAAAGCAATTAAAAAACCCACTTTTCGGCCATAACGATCTCCAATATGACCGAAAACTAAGGCGCCTAAGGGTCGCGCTAAATAGCCAACGGTAAATGTACTAAAGGTCATCAATAAAGCATTGACTGAAGAAGCATGTGGAAAAAAACTTTGCGCAATAGAGGATGATAGGAGTGAAAACACCATAAAATCATAAAATTCGAGCGCACCGCCAATCGCAGATAAAGTGATTACCTTGCGGGTATTATCCATAGGTTTCTGTTGTTAATATTCAAGGTATGCAGATTTTAACTTAGCATTTCGCTAGCGTGAATGCTGCCCTTACTTGCCAATACAAAAGCTCGAAAAAATGTCACCCAATAGGTCATCCGCCGTCACCGTGCCTGTGATCTCTCCTAAGATATGTTGGCATTGGCGTAGGTCTTCTGCCAAAAGCTCACCCGCCTGATGTTGCTGCAGCTGCTGCAAACCATCGCTGAATGTTTTCTGCGCACGTTCGATGGCATCTAAATGTCGGCGTCGGGCAATAAAAGACCCTTCAGCACTTTGCTCCGCACCAGCAGAAGCCAGTAAATATTCACGTAATAAATCAATGCCAAGACCTTGCTTTGCTGAAAGATAAATTTCATCATGATCATCACCTTTAACTATCTGCGGTTGTTCATCAAGTAGATCAATTTTATTGTAAACTATCGTGATATTATTATGTGTTGTTAGGTCTTCTAGCCAAATCTGTTTTAATTGAGCAAAGTCCTGCTGTGATTGGCGATCAACCACCAATAAGATACGATCCGCTTGCGCGATGGCATCTTTAGCACGCTTGACACCTTCTTGCTCCACACGATCCACCGTATCACGCAGACCTGCTGTATCGATAATATGTAAAGGAATACCATTAATTTGTATCGACTCTTTAAGCGTATCACGGGTCGTACCGGCGATATCTGTCACGATAGCTGATTCTTTTTCCGCTAAAGCATTTAATAAACTCGATTTGCCCGCATTGGGTTTTCCCGCTAGAACCAAGGTCAAACCTTCTTGTAAAAAAGTCCCTTGTTGGGTTTGTTCACGCAAATACACAAAACTCTGTTCAATGGCGCTCAGTTGATCAAAAATCGCCTGATCGGAAAGAAAATCAATTTCTTCTTCAGGAAAATCAATCGCGGCTTCAACATACATGCGTACATGTGTCATTTGATTCACCAGTTTTTGAATCGCTTGTGAAAACTCCCCTTGCAGTGAGCGGGCTGCTGATTTAACTGCTTGCTCTGAACTGGCATGAATTAAATCAGCAATTGCTTCAGCCTGAGCTAAATCCAGCTTATCATTAATAAATGCTTGCTGGGAAAACTCCCCCGGATTGGCAATACGGACACCATCAACACGTAATGCTTGCTGCACTAATAAATCTAAGATGACAGGACCACCATGTGCCTGTAATTCAAGCACATCTTCACCGGTAAATGAGTTAGGTTTAGCAAAAAATAGGGCAATACCTTGATCGATTACTTCGCCATGATCACCCAAAAATGGCAGATAATCAGCATGGCGTACTTTCGGCACTTTGTTGAGAATACGTTGGGCCACTGCTCGTGCCTGATGACCAGAGATTCTGACAATGCCAACGCCAGCAAAACCTGGTGCTGTTGCTTGTGCGACGATGGTGTCCATTAGGCAATGACTCGTAACTGGGGCCCAACGATTAGTTCCCTATCGTCAGTCCCCACAAAATTTCCGTGCTTTACTGCTGTGCACCTTGAAGACACCAGGAGGATCTCGTCCTTTGTCACCATAGACGCCAATTGAGAACGAACAGATTCCCGCCTACGCGCGAATAACATCATTAACTGGAAACACATCATTAATTAAGCGGGCATCATTCATCAGGGATGTATTCTGAGAAAAGACAAAACAAATACATCAATCACCGCTTTTTCTTCGACTGATTAGCCACTTTGCGCATGACATACCACTGTTGCAAAATACTCACACAGTTATTGACCAACCAATATAAAACCAAACCAGCAGGAAAATTGGCAAATAATACGGTAAAGATGACAGGCAGTGCCATCATGACTTTAGCTTGTGTTGGATCAGGTGGTGGTGGGTTCAATTTTTGCTGCACAAACATTGAAATCCCCATCAATATTGGCAAAATAAAATATGGATCGCGCACTGACAAATCATGAATCCAGAAAATAAAAGGCGCATGACGTAATTCAACCGATTCCATGAGCATCCAGTACAAAGCAATAAATACAGGAATTTGCACAGCAATCGGTAAGCAACCACCGAGTGGGTTAACTTTTTCTTTACGGTACATTTCCATCATCGATTTACTGAATTTTTGTTTATCCTCGCCACAACGCTCTTTCAATTGCTGAATTTTAGGTTGCAGCGCACGCATTCTTGCCATCGAGCCATAGCTTTTGGCTGACAAGGGATAAAATAAAATTTTAATCAATAAAGTAACTAAAATAATCGATACACCCCAGTTACCAACAAAACCATGAATAAACGACATCACCCAAAAAATGATATCCGAGATAAACCATAGCCAGCCATAATCAATAGTTTTATTGAGGTAAGGCGCAACTGCATTTAGATTTTTAGCAATAGCTGGACCAACATACAAAGTCTGCCCTGTGGTTTTACTTTGCTTAGCTGGAATCTCAATCATCGGATTGGCAATACCAATACCATACAAACCATCCCCATAGTGTCGGCTATAGATTTGTGTTTGTGTCTTCTGAACAGGTGCCCAAGCGCTGATAAAATAGTGCTGAACCATCGCGGCCCAACCACCCAAGGTGTGGATATTAAGATTAGACTCTTGCATATCGGCAAAAGTGACTTTGCGATAATGATTATCAGGATAAGAAACCGCAGCACCCGTGTAAGTAGTATAACTAGTCAACAAGCCATGTGAAACTTTATGGTCTTGACGAATTAACTGACCATAAAAACGACCACTCATATCGTGGCTACTTTGGTTATCAATTCGGTAATTGACCCCAATCGCATAGCTACCTTGGTGGAACGTGTAGGTTTTCGTTAAGGCAATGCCTTTAGCATTATGCCAATGTAGGTTAATGACCAACTGATTGCCCGTCATCGTATAATCCGTTTTCGCGGCAGTAAATGGCAGCAGTTTATTGGATAAATCAGGGCTTAAAAAACCACTTTGTGCCTGGTATAAAGTCGCTTGCTGATTGCTAAGCAATGCAAATGGCACATCACTTTTTAAGGTCTTAGGATATGCCGGTAGATTTGCCGCAACGATGTTCCCGCCATTTAAATCGATTGTTAGATTGAAGACATCTGTCTTGACCCGAATATAGCGCCCTTGCTGGTTACTGGCTCTTGCAAGATTTTTAGCTTGATGGTGAACGGCACCCTCTAGTAAATTGGGCACTTGCTGATGGGGAGCAGTTGCTGCCGGCTTACTGGACGTCACTTTAGGTGCATACTGCTGTTGCCATTGTCCCCATAACATCGCCAATAAAAAAGCAATTGCAATGAGTAGGATAATCTTAATATTTTTTAGATTCATGGTGTTGTTCAACCTTATGCGTGTCAGGAACCGGATCATAGCCACCCGGGTGCAAGGGATGGCATTTTAACAAACGTTTCGTGGTTAGCCAAAGTGCTTTTAACACCCCATGATATTTAAAGCTCTCTTTAGCGTAATTCGAGCAAGAAGGATAAAAGCGACAGCGCGACCCCAAAAATGGGCTAATCATTTTTTGATAGATAACAATTAACCCGAGAAAGACGTAGCGCACAACTTGCTGAGCTTGTGCCATAAGTGTTCTAAGCATTGAAATAATTCTTGATTACTGGCTTGTTGTGCTTTGGTTTTAACGACAATAACCACATGATAATCACCGATACGATATTGATTTAAACGAAAACTCTCACGGACAAGACGCTTACAACGATTGCGCCGGTTCGATAGCTTCACATTTTTTTTAGCTACACTCACACCAAGTGCTGCGCGGTCCGCGGCAAAATAGACAGCCATAAAAAAAGGGCTATGCCAACGCTGCCCTTTTTTGAAGGTTTGCTCAAACTCTTGAGAAACCAGCTTTTTATTTTTGCCAAACGTCAATTTAAGCACTTAGTTGACGACGACCTTTAGCACGACGTGCATTCAGAATTTTACGACCATGACGTGTTGCCATACGTGCACGAAAACCATGTGTCCGCTTTCGTTTTAAATTACTCGGTTGGAATGTTCTTTTCATGATAAATTAATACCCTATCAATTCGTAGCCGGCGATTATATCAGGTGTTCTACGCTTTGCAAAACAGAAATTAAATTCCTGTATAATCTGTCGGCATCAGTCAAAACTTTATACCCATGCAAAGCATAGACCTAAGTCCCTTACACCATATCACCGTCTCAGGCCCTGATGCCAAATCATTTCTACAAGGTCAATTGACCTGTGACCTAATGACGCTTGAGCACAATAAAATAACTTTAGGTGCCTACTGTGATTTAAAAGGGCGGATGGTGAGCTTGTTCCATCTTTACCAGCACCAAGAACACTATTACCTTGTCATGCCCCAATCATTAATATCACTGACAGCACAAACATTAAACCGTTATAAACTGCGCGCCAAAGTGACTATTTCTACCGACCAGGCCACACAAACTCGCCTTGGCATTATCGCTGAAGCGGCAGAACTTAAGCCAAGTTGGCAATCACTAGCTATTGGCGACATTGCCGTCGAACAAGAGGTTGTCATTATCCGCCACCGAGGCGATCAACCGCGCTTTGAGCTCATTGGTTCGCCAGCGATGCTAGATCAATATCTTTCAACACAAGAATTAGACGCAACAACACCATTCAGTCAATGGCAACTTGCTGATATTCATGCCGGACAAGCATTTCTTGATCCATCAACCGCTGGGTTGTTTTTGCCGCAGGAAGTTGATCTGCAGAAATTAGGTGGCGTGAGTTTCAATAAAGGATGCTTTCTCGGTCAAGAAGTGATTGCACGCTTGCACTATCGCGGCAAATTAAAAAAGGTGATGCAGTCAATTACACTCGATATACCAGGTACGCCAGGGGAAATCCTTTACAACCAACAGCACCAAAAAATTGGCCAATTGATTTGCCAAGCCAACCAAGATTCTTATACCACAGCACTATGTTTAGTCGATAGAACATCACTTTAATGGGGCTGTATCTACTTGAATGTCAATCAACCCCTACTCATTTGTTTCGGGAGAACATCTGTTATCATCCAATGGGGCCTAGCACCCATCGATTGTCATTAAGCTGTCATAATTAGCTGCTAATATCCGCTGTGAATTGATTGATCTCACCCGGATAGATCTTAGGATGCCACAATCTTTACGGTTAAGAAAACCTAACTCACTGCATGGTGATGCACTCGTATCAGCTTTACTCCGAGGCTTGTGCATTATATTTGTCATTTTGTTTATTTCAATATTAATCGGCTTAGTCATTGAAAGCTGGCCGAGCATCAAGCAATTTGGCATCGCATATCTCTATCAAAGTCATTGGTCACCGGTTGATAATCACTTTGGCGCATTGAATATTATTTTGGGCACCATAATCACGGCGATAATCGCCATGGTTATCGCTATTCCGCTAAGCTTTGGTATCGCCATAACGATTAATGAATTATTGTCAAAACGTTTATCTTCTATACTAGCAAGAATGATTGAACTGATGGCCGGCATACCAAGTATTATCTATGGTATGTGGGGCTTGTTTACCTTCGTGCCATTTATGGCGACGTATATACAACCGACATTGATCCAATGGTTTGCTCATAGGCCAATCCTACATTTTATTTTTTCTGGCTTGCCAATTGGCATCAGCATTTTCACCGCAGGTATTGTGCTAGCGATTATGGTCGTTCCTCTCATCTCATCGATGATGCGCGATATTCTCGCCAATACCCCCGTCATGCTCCGAGAATCGGCATATGCGGTTGGCGCCACGCACTGGGAAGTCGCTTTTCGAATTTTGCTGCCTTACACTCGAAAAGGCATGCTTGGCAGCATCATCTTAGGCTTTGGTCGTGCTTTAGGTGAAACCATGGCGGTTACCTTTGTCATTGGCAACTCTCATGGTGCGATCAAGTCTTTGTTCATGCCTGGGACCACCATATCAGCGACCATTGCCAATGAATTTACAGAAGCAACGGGAAAATTATATTCCGCCGCATTAATTGAATTAGGGTTAATTTTGTTTGCAATTACTTTTGTTGCCCTGCTTATTGCCAGAATCCTATTAAAGAAATCATCTTATCACCGTGGGGGCATCCAATAATGAACTGGCAAACCTCCAAGCGACGACGCCTAAGTTTGTATGTATTCTATGGTTTTTGCGCGATGACAACCTTGCTGAGCCTGTCATTTCTTGGATCCATTTTATGGACTTTGTTTACACATGGCCTACCCGGATTCAATTGTCATCTATTTAGCGAAGTGACCCCACCGCCAGGACAACCCGGTGGATTAAGTAATGCCATTGTCGGCAGTGTCATGATGACAGCCCTGGCAATGCTTATTGCAGCGCCAATTGGTATTTTAATTGCAACCTTTATGGTTGATTTTAGTGGCAAACGACGTCTTGCCTGTATGGTTAGATTTATCAATGATGTCTTACTCAGCGCACCCTCCATTGTGATTGGTTTATTTGTTTATATTTTAGTTGTCATTCCGCTCGGACACTTTTCAGGGTTGGCCGGCGCGATAGCACTGGCGATTATCGCACTACCGATGATTATCCGCACAACAGAAGATGTTTTATATTTGGTTTCTCCCCTACTAAAAGAATCTGCTGCAGCCTTAGGTATTGCACGTTGGCGAATCTGCTTCAACATTGTTTATAAAGTCGCAACAGCAGGGATTTTAACCGGCTGCTTATTAGCATTGGCTAGAATTGCCGGTGAAACAGCACCCTTGCTATTCACTGCGTTAAATAATCAATTTGCTAGCTGGCATATTTTACAACCCATGGCAAATTTACCCGTCACAATATTTCAATATGCGATGAGCCCCTATGCTAACTGGCAAAAACTTGGCTGGGCAGGAGCCTTACTCATCACGGTAGCTATCTTAATTTTAAACTTATTAGCACGATTCATCGCCAAGGAGAAACATAGATGAATGATTATTTACGTGTAACTGATTTAAACTTTTACTATGGCAAACAACAAGCACTATATGACATTAACTTACACTTTCCTGATAAAAAAACGACGGCATTAATTGGGCCCTCGGGATCTGGTAAATCAACCTTATTACGCTGTTTTAACCGTATTTTTGAACTCAATCCGCATCAACAGGTTACCGGTCAGATCCTGCTGCAAGAGCAGGACTTATTAGACCGCCGCCTTGATATCAATGGTCTACGCAAGTCTGTTGGCATGGTATTTCAAAAACCGACACCCTTTCCGATGTCGATCTTTAACAATATTGCTTTTGCCCTGCGGCTGCATGAAAACTTAAGCAAGCAAGCACTGACTAAGCGAGTTCAATCATCCCTCGAGCGCGCGGCATTGTGGGATGAAGTGAAAGATAAATTATATGATGCTGGCACCCATTTGTCTGGGGGGCAACAACAACGATTATGTATCGCCCGCGCCATTGCTATTCAACCAAAAATTTTACTGCTTGATGAGCCAACATCTTCCTTAGATCCTATATCAACGACCAAAGTTGAGTCATTGATCAACGACCTCAAAACCGACTTTACTATTTTGCTAGTCACACACCATCTTAAGCAAGCTCAACGACTTTCGGATCATACGGTTTTTTTAAAAGATGGCGAAATTATTGAACAAAACACAACCGATAACTTTTTTTCCCAACCACAACATCAACAAACCAAGGACTACATTTGGAGAGAACAATGAAAACATATATCAAAACACTCGTATTATCGACAGTGATCAGCACATCAACAGTGATGGCCTCAACAGTGGTTACTGGTGCAGGATCAACATTTATTTATCCTGTTTTAGCCCGCTGGGCTCATACCTATCAAGATAAAACCGGGAAACAAATTAACTACCAACCGATTGGATCAGGCGGTGGGATCAAACAACTTCAAGAAGGTACCGTTGATTTTGCCGCCTCTGATATGCCGCTAAAGTCTACACAATTGCAGGACAAACATTGGCAACAATTCCCGATGATCACCGGGGGGATTGTACCTATTGTCAATGTCAAACATATCAAAAACAACCAGCTGATACTGGATGGCCAAGTCTTAGCAGATATTTACCTCGGCAAAATCACAAAATGGAATGACCCCAAGATTAAAAAACTCAATCCCAAACTGACACTGCCTGATACCTCAATCGTTACCGTACATCGAGCTGATGGTTCGGGGACAACTTTTAATTTTACGAACTATCTATCCACAGTCAGCCCAACCTGGAATAAAAAGGTCCACTTCAATACAGTGGTTGAATGGCCTGGAAGTTCAAGTCTCGGCGCTAGAGGCAATGCTGGCGTTGCCTCACAAATCAAAATGATTCCCAATAGTATCGGTTATGTTGAATACGCCTACGCGCTACAAAATGGTTTGGTTAGTGCAAAAATGAAAAATAAAGCAGGGCAAGTTGTCACCGCCAACAGTCCAAGTTTTGTCAGCGCAGCAAAATATGCCAACTGGCAAGCAAAAAATCATTTTTATCAAATTTTAACCAGCCAACCAGGTGATAACAGCTGGCCGATTGTTGCAACGACTTTTGTTTTGATACCAGATCGTGATAGTAAAGCAACTCGACAAGCAGCTCTAGACTTTTTCCGCTGGAGCTACCGTCATGGCGGCAAAATGGCTAAACAGCTTGATTATGTTCCTATACCCAAGAATGTCTACCAAAAAATTGAAAAAAGCTGGGTGTCTTAATTAAAGAGAATACCCCGTGGCTTGCCACGGGCACTTTAACGCCTGGGGTTTCCTGAGGGGAGTGGGCGAACACTCCCCTTGGGTCGCCGTTGGTGTGGCTTTGCCGCATAGGCGAAATATTACTAGGTATAAAATACCCCGCTGCTTGTGGCGGGGTGGTTTATTTACGGGTCTAGTGAGAATTGACAGCGAAATTGGCTGCCTTGTTCTGGCTTGCTCTCGATGAATAACTCACCGTGATGACGGGTCAGGACATGTTTAACAATTGCCAACCCTAGCCCTGTGCCCCCACTGCCACGCGAACGTGCTTTATCCACACGATAAAAGCGTTCGGTTAAGCGCGGGATATGTTTTGGCTCAATCCCAATACCACTATCATTAACCTCAAATATCGCGTGATTGTCTTGTTGATACCAATGAATATCGATTTTTCCTTTTGCTGGTGTATATTTGATCGCATTGATAATCACATTTGAAAACAAGCTTTTTAATTCATCCTCATTACCTTTTAGCACTAAAGACTTGTCAACGCTCAAGCTCAGATTATGCTGCTGTTCACCACTAACAGCTTTGGCCTCTTCACCCAGGCGTGATAATAACGCGGCAACATGCACACGTTTTTTACCTCCAGATTCTTCTGCTGACTCTAAATGTGATAACAGCAGTAAATCTTCGATAATATTTTCCATGCGCAAGCTATGCTGATGCATTTGCAGGAAAATCTTTTCCCATTCAGGTGCTTTATCATTGGCTTGTGGCAATAATGTTTCTAAATAACCACGGATTACCGTTAATGGCGTGCGCAACTCATGAGAAACATTGGCAACAAAATCACTGCGCATACGCTCAAGATGTCGGATACGTCGCTGTATAGATTGCGGCAGCTGCGACACTATCGACATTGGGTTGCTATTATTCATAGGCATTTTCACTAAAACGATAGCCAATACCACGAACTGTTTCGATATATTTATCTGCGCTGATTGGTTTCAGTAACTCCCGTAAGCGCCGGATTTGCACATCGATACTTCGCTCATCCAGATAGACTTCTCGCCCCCAAGCAAGACTAATGATTTGATCACGACTGTAACTTCGGTCACAGTGTGTCATAAAGAAATAGAGTAACCTATAGAGCGTATGTGGCAGATTAACATGATGACCACCATGTTGGACAACCTGGGTATTCATATCCAGCAACAAGTCTGCTGCGCGTAGTAGATGATCATGCTTTAGCTTACGCCCTCGGCGCAACACTGATTTTACTCGCGCAACCAACTCAGGCGGTGAAAAAGGTTTGGTAACATAGTCGTCAGCACCGACTTCCAAACCACGAATTTTGTACGACTCCTCGACACGCGCCGTCAACATAATCACCGGTGTATCCTGCAATAACTCATGATTACGCAGCCACTGCATAAAGGCAATGCCACTTTTCCCTGGCAACATCCAATCAAGGATAATCAAATCCGGGTGATAGGTTGCCAACAGCCTTTCTGCTTTTGGGCTATCTTCAGCATAGCGCAAATTGAAATCCTGCTTAGGAAAGCTAAAGCCTAACAGGTCACGAATGGCCTCTTCATCTTCAATGATCAACAGATTCAGTGTCTTGCTCATCCAATTGTCGTCCTAACAAAAGCCGAACTTTCTCATTTGTGATAAGTCCTTTCCGAGATTAAATGTCACCGACGCCAAGTCAATTAACATAAGCGGTGATTAAAGGAGAGATCCCGTTCTCACCCCTTAAAACTGCCAAGAAATAAACCACCCCGCCGCAAGCAGCGGGGTATTTTATACCTAGTAATATTTCGCCTATGCGGCAAAGCCGCACCAACGGGGCGACCCAAGGGGAGTGTTCGCCCACTCCCCCTCAGGAAACCCCAAGCGTTAAAGTGCCCGTGGCAAGCCACGGGGCATTTTCCTTAATAATCGGTCTGCCCTTATTCCCGCGAAAATGGGCATCTAGTCTCTGATACCTGGGCCCCACCTTCGTGGGGATGACACCCGATAGGGTGTTGATGACAGACTATCGTTTGCAACGTCCCATCAGTGCTTTATTTCTGCCAAGCAAGGTCGCTCAGCAACATGCTCAGCAAAGCTTGACGAACTGGCACACCTTGTGCTGCTTGCTGAAAATAATAAGCTTGCGGCATGGCATCTACTGCCGTATCAATTTCACCAACGCGCGGCAAGGGATGAAGTATGCGTAAATTTTGTTTACCCCTTTTCACTAACTCTGGCGTAATGGTTAGCATATCAATTGCACCTAAATCTGCTTGATTAATTCGCTCTTTTTGCAAACGTGTCATGTAGATGATGTCAGTTTTATCCAATATCGGCTCGAAACAATCATATTGAACAAAAGGAATACCAGCCTGCTGTAAATCAGCACAAACATCACTTGGCATTTGTAACGACTTGGGAGCGACTAAGGATAACTGAACATTAAAGTGTGCGAGCCCCTTAGCCAATGAATGAACAGTCCGCCCATGATACAAATCACCGGCAAGCGTAATATGCAGTTGATCCAACTTATTCTGGCATTGGCGAATACTATATAAGTCAAGTAATGTTTGTGTCGGATGTTGGTTATAGCCATCACCGGCATTGATCACCGGCACCGACGACACTTGTGACGCTCGCCAAGCAGCACCGGCCTCAGGATGACGCAAAACAATAACATCAGCATAGGAAGAAACCACACGAATAGTATCTTCAAGCGTTTCCCCTTTTTGTACCGAGGTATTCTCTGCTTCACTAAAACCAATGACTTTTGCGCCTAAACGATAAGCTGCTGTTTCAAATGAAAGTCGTGTCCTGGTTGAAGGCTCAAAAAAGCAACAGGCAACTAATTTCCCTTTTAATAAATCCGGGCTAGTAAATGGTGCCAGGGCCTCTGCACGATCAAGGAGATCAACAATATCTCGCTTGGTTAAATCATCAATACGTAGTACATGGCGCATAAGAAAAGTCTCTTTAGTGCTCAGTTACAGTTTCTAACGCATGGCCTGTTCTAGCCTCATATTGCAAACGACGCAAGTTATCCTCGGCATGATGGTCACGCAAACGATATTTAACCGCCAGAAACAAACACAGCACACATAGCAAGGCTAATAAAATCACTGAATAACCAAACCCTAAATAATTATGAGTACCCGTGCTAAAATAAGATACTAAGGCAACACCGACAAAATATGGCCACACCCAAATAGTTGTTTCCCAGTGCCAGTAAACCTCTTTAGCCCGCGGCGAAAATTGGCGATAAAGAAAGAATAGCGCCAAAGAAATAATCAGTAACACGCCCAATTCCGCAATCACTTTCCACCCAGTCCAATAAACCATTAATGTACAAACTAAAAAGGCAACATAGCACCACAATTTAACAAAAGGCACTTGGAAAGGACGCTCAAGTTCAGGGTGTTGGCAGCGTAAGGCCAAGCAACAAATAGGCCCTGTTAGGTAAGAAGCCGCAATAACTGACGAGATAAAAGCAATCATCGCCTGCCAACTGCCAAAGCTAAAAAACAGCGCCATCCCAACAATAAAGTTAACAATGATCGCACGCACCGGCATACCATTGTTGCTTAAAAAACACAAAAACTTAGGTAATTGACGATTGGCACTCATCGCATACAAAATACGCGCGCTACTCGAACAGTAGACCAAACCGGCAGAGCCCGTAGAAACCAAGGCATTGACATACATTAAACCAGCTAGCCACCCAAAACCCAGTAATAGCAACAACCCTTCTAATGGCCCCGCATCTCCATGAAAGTGTAAATGTGCCCATCCGTTTTTCAAGCTATCGACAGGCAGTGCACCAATAAATGAAACCTGCAGCAAGACATAAATGACTGTACTAATCACTAAACTACCAATCAATGCAATAAGCAATGTACGCTTAGGATTACTGGTTTCCCCTGCCAACTCGACCGCCTGCTTATAACCGTTAAACGCAAAAAGCACACCGCCAGTTGATAAGGCCACAAAAACACTCGCCCAGCCATGCGGTGTAAAGCCGCCATGATGGACACTATGAAAATTGCTGCCCTTAAAAACACACAGCAGCAAAACGACAATAGTCACCACCGCAAAACCCAACTTCCAAATTGTCAACCCATTATTCAGCCTAGAAACCCAGCGAATTGAGTAAATATTAATCACAGAAAAAATCAGCATAATCACGGTTGCCAACAGCAAACCCAAATGACTTAAACCAGCACCAACATGGGAATTCAGTAACTGTGGCCAAAAGACGGCGGTATATTGAATTAGCGCTTGGGTTTCAATGGGCGGCGCGGTCATAATACCCAGCCAGCTAATCCAACCAAATAGTAAGCTCACAAAAGTACCATGCGTTAATTGAGGGAAACGCGCACTACCTCCAGAAATCGGAATGGTTGTTGACAGCTCAGCGTAAGTGCAGGCGATAATCAACACCAAAATACCACCGATAATCCAAGAAAAAATAGCGGCAGGCCCGGCGATACTACCGACAGTTAACGATGAAAATAGCCAACCAGAGCCAAACATAGCGCTCACTGCTGAAAATATAATACTCACTAGCCCAAGATTACGCTTATATGAATGTGCTTGCTTCATGAGCTCTCCCTATTGGTTGACTGTAAAGCACTTGGCTTTACCCGACTTTATCGCCGCTCATACTAACATAAAAAGCGCTCATCCTCTAACCAACAAAAAGACATTTAAAGACATAAAAAAGACTAAGTATATTTTTAATGATTGATTTGTTCACTTTGAAAAAGTAAAATGATTACAAATAAAACAATAAGGGGCTACTGCAAGTTGGTCTATAGCGAGCAACAGCTAGACGAAAAAAATTTAAAAAGCGGAGTTTATACCTAATGAATGAGCAGTTTTTCATTTTTTTCAACGACACTAGTGCCGCTAGAAATTGGTTTGCAACAGTCCCATCAGTGATATGAAGGGATTTTCAACACTAGAGATTATTGCCACATTGAGTATATTGGCATGCGCTACTTTGACCGTCATCGACGCTGAACTAAAAAGCGAGCAAGGCATTGATTGGAGCTACTACCATAATCTTGCTTGCCGACATGCCCTGATGACAGCAAGAGCCATATCCTCCGGCTTAGATAATCACCTGACAATCTCAAAAAATCTACCCCAAGGAGAGGGGGAGGTAACCGGCAATGGCAACCATCGGAAGGTCGTGATTAGCTGGTATGATGTCAACGCGGGGCAACGATTTTGTTGCACCGCATGGGCATCATGAAACAACAAGGTAGCAGCTTGCTGTCAATGCTTATCGGCTTGAGCCTGCTATCTGCCGGACTGGTAGGCAGTTATCAGACATTAACATCACTGATGACAAATTATGGGCAGCGCCAGCAAGCGTTAAATAACCAATGGCATGGACTTCTTGCCAGTGAAATGTTACGCCAACAGCTACAACAGTCTTGCCTCATTAACCATCATTGGCCCAGCAACTGTATCAACGAAACTGACTCTAAGCAAATCGCATTTTCCCCACGCTATCAACTCTATCATTCAGGTCATACCCCCAAAATATGGCAGATCCATAAAGCCGGCAGTGGCCAACAGATTTTAACTGGTGATGCCATCGTCATTCGTGGTTGCAGCCACAGCACTATCTTTTACCAAAAACCACTAACAGTCGGACAAACAAGCATCACGCTCACAAAAAGCCTCCGACTTAAAAAGTCATTACCACTATTAGTTATGGATGCCACAACCGCCATACTGCTACCAATTAAATCAATCAATAAACGCACAAAAGACCAAAAAATTATGCTCAATAAACCGATAATCCACGACTTTCCCCATGGCGCACTGATTCGTCAAATGACGACACATATTTTTTATATTGGCAAAACAACACGCACAACACCTAAAGGCAAAACGATTCACAGCCTTTACACGCAAACGCCAAACAACAAAAGACTGGAATTAATTGACCATATTGATCAATTAACACTGAATATAGAAAAAGGCCGGCATCACAACATATTGTTGTGGCACTGGGTCCTCGCTAATGGTAAAACACAAACCGACAGTGCACAGTTGTGAAACAACAAGGATCAACACTGATTGTTGGCTGTCTCTTGGCAACTATTTTTGCCTTTATTGCACTCAACGCCCTAGAACAAAGCTATGTAGATAAACAACTATCAACCAACTTGGCACATAGCTGGCATATCAACAACCAACAACAACTGGCTGTTCAGGCAGCCAGACAATACATCAACACATTAAATTGGTCACAGATTCAGCAACAATACGGCAGTCCCAACAATGACTGCCGGCTCATTCATCTCGGCACTTCGCTTGTCAAGTATTGTCTCACTGTGATGATGGTTGAACCAAAGACACAAAAGGCACTACTACAAGTCACCATTCAGCTAAAGAAAAAAACACAAAAAAGTGCACAGTTTTTCATCTTTTTCAACAACTCCGATACAACCAATAGCTAAAGACTATTGCTTAAAAATGCCTGATGTAATAAGTTTTACCTTCCAGGGGTTGTTGCAAGCTGGTTTATAGCGAGCAATAGCTAGGCGAAAAAAATTAAAAAATCAGAGCTCATACCTAATAAATGAGCAGTTTTTCATTTTTTTCAACGATGCTAGTGCCGCTAGAAATTGGTTTGCAACAGTCCCGTTCAAGGACTAAAAGGAAGCGACAAGGATGTATTCAATCGATGTGACAGAGAGGTATTGGCAGGAGAAAGTGAATGGTCGCAAACACCATATAGTTGTTAACTTATGAGGAAATTAGTATGTCAGACGATCAACTCAGCCCCTTTGAATTTAAAGATGAATTGATCAAACTCGCTTCAACGCAGAGCGATCACTTAATGCTAAACGCCGGACGTGGAAATCCGAATTTTCTCGCAACACGACCCCGCCATGCATATTTAGCGCTAGGCCAATTTGCTCTATACGAGTCTGAGCGTGCTTATGCTTACTTAGATGAATTGTTCGGTGGCATTCCCGAAGCTGAGGGAATTGTTGAGCGCTTTGATCAATATATTGAATTACATCGAGAAGAACATAAAGGCTTTGAATTCTTGCGCTCAGCTTTGGCTTACGTCGATGATCATTTAGGGGTTGATAAAGACGATTTTTTAGTGGAAATGGTCGACGCCTTTTTAGGTTGCAACTACCCCTACCCACCAAGGATGCTGCCTATTAGCGAGCAAATTATCAAGCGCTATTTACAACACGAATTATTTGCCAATAAGCCTGTTGAAAAAGAGTTTGATCTCTTTGCGACAGAAGGCGGCACTGCAGCCATGACTTATATTTTCCAATCACTAAAAAGCAATAATTTAATACAGGCCAAAGATAAAATCGCGATGATCACACCGATTTTCTCCCCTTATTTAGAAATCCCCAAATTGCCTGGATATGATTTAGAGATTGTCCAAATTCAAGCGGGCAAAGACGATGCCTGGCAAGTACCTAAAACAGAGCTTGCCAAATTGGAGGACCCAGCAATTAAACTGTTTTGTGTGGTGAATCCTAGCAACCCACCGTCAGTAAAAATGAATAGCGAAACTCTCGAAAAAATAGCTGATATCATCAAGCATAAAAACCCTAACTTAATGATTATCACCGATGATGTTTATGCCACCTTCTCGGACCAATTTGAATCACTATTTTCCAAATGCCCTCATAACACGTTATGTGTTTATTCTTTTTCAAAATATTTTGGCGCAACGGGTTGGCGCCTTGGCACCATTGCCCTACATAAACAAAATATCTTTGATCAACTCCTTGCCACACAAGATTCAAAAGCACTGAAACAACAAGAGCAACATTATAGCTCCTTAACTAATGCACCACAGGATCTTAAGTTTATCGACCGCCTAGTTGCCGACAGTCGTTCAGTAGCACTTAACCACACGGCGGGAATATCCTTACCACAGCAGTTGCAAATGACCTTATTTGCACTTGCCAGCCTGTTAGATGCGCACAATATTTATCGCCAAGATGCCAAATCCTTAATTCGTCGGCGCTATAATATTTTATTACAATCGATTTCTTCAAGAATGCCAACATTCCAAGGTAAAGACTTGGTTGGCTACTACACGCTACTCGATTTAAAAGATTTAGCCATAGCACTGTATGCTGATGAAAAATTTGCTCATTGGATACAAACACACTTTACTGGTGCTGATTTACTCAAACGGCTTGCTGAAGAAACCGGCGTGGTCTTATTGCCTGGCAAAGGTTTTGCTGCTAATCGCCCCTGCGCGCGAGTCTCTTTAGCGAATCTACGTGAATACGATTATCGCATGATTGGGATTGCCATTCGTCAGGTTTTGGATGAACTTTATAAAACCTACCAGACCGAACTATAAAAATTTTTTGGTAGAATATTATGGGGCTGTTGCAAGTTGGTTTATAGCGAGCAATAGCTAGACGAAAAAAATTAAAAAAGCGGCGTTTATACCTAATCAATGAGCAGTTTTTCATTTTTTTCAACGACGCTAATGCCTCTAGAAACTGGTTTACAACAGTCCCATTATGGCAAAATATATCATCAATTCTAATAACTGACTCCAAATGCTAAGCGTTATCCTTATTACTAAAAACGAACAAGACAATATTGAGCGTTGCTTACGGTCTGTTAGCTGGGCAGATGAAATCATTGTGGTCGACTCTGGCAGCACTGATGACACGATTAAAATCTGTAAGCAATACACCGATAAAATCACGATTACCGATGACTGGCCTGGCTTTGGCCAACAAAAATCGCGCGCGCTCGAACAAGCGTCTGGTGAATGGGTACTTAGCCTCGATGCGGATGAAGTTGTTAGTAGCGAGTTAAAAATTGCAATTGAACGAGCCATCAAACAATCACCGTATGATGGCTTTGCACTAGCGAGAAAAACGGTTTTCTATGGCAAAGTTGTCCGCTATGCCGATGCGCTTACCTATCCAGTTCGTTTGTTTCGTAGGACACAAGGGCAATTTGATAAAAAACCTGTCCATGAAAAAATCATGATCACTGGCAGCATTGGCAAACTTCACCAACCGCTTTATCACTATTCATTTAAGGATATCCATCACTTGATTGCTAAGATGAATCAATATTCATCACTACTCGCCAATGACGCCTGTCAACAAGGCAGAACCAGCTCATTATGGCGCGCCAGTCTAGGTGGTTTGTGGATGTTTTTACGCACCTATCTATTTCGCTTAGGCTTCCTGGATGGCAGACCTGGCCTAGTCCTATCGATGGCACGCGCTGCAGGCACTTTTTATAAGCATGCTAAGATAGCGCTTAACTCTCGTTAATAAGCCGCCATCCCGTGCCATACCAAATTACTAGATCAACTGCCATGGGCAACACACTGACCGATGATAATTTGCTGCAAATGCTAACGCAATGCCACAGCCAGCAAGCAACCAAACTATCTTCTGGCCAAGATCCCGTTTTTTTATGCCATGTCGCCAATACTCAACTCACCATCAAACAGTTTAAGCAACCCAGCTCCGCATTAAAGCGTTGGTATGATCAAACATATCGTGGCGGTTTGAGAGCCGAACGTACCTGGCAAATCGCATTACACTTACAACAGCGGCGAATACCAACACCGGCACCTATTGCCCTAATCAGAGACCTCGAAAGTCAAATAGATTATTACATCAGCGACTATTGCCCCAGTAGTAACTTTCGTGATCAACTCCGTCATATTTATTGGCACAGCAAAGACAACCGGGCACTGATTAACCTGATAAAAACAGTTGCTAATGGCGTCCGTCAACTGCATGACTGCGGTGTCACTCATGGCGATTTAGGCAATCAAAATATTTTACTTACCCGATCGGTACAAGACGACAACCCTGATAATGCCATTTATACAGATCTGCAGTTTATCGATCTAGACCGAGCTACGATCTACCCCAAGCTCAGTATTAAACAACGCGCAAAAGATCTGGCAAGGATTAAGCTACCTGATGATTATCGACGGATTTTTTATTATATGTACTTCGCTGATGGCGATATCCCTGCTGGCTTCAGACGATATGCCGATCGCTATTATGCCGCGTACCAACGCCACGACAAAACTCGCTGGTTACGGCACCCGATTCGAGCATATAAAGGCAAACAACGGACACCGGAACCACACCCGGATTATCCTCATGATCAAGATTTATGGATCTGGGATGACAAATCGGCACAAGCCATGGTGATACTCAATAAAAAAAGCAAAAATAAATATCGTGATTATCGGCAATATTTAGCAATGGCTTGGCATGCGTTAACGCATTACCGTCAGCTTAAGCAACATTACCACCACAATATAAACAAAAAATTTAATAAAAAAATAAACTTATCGAATAAATTTACTCTGGCCCTGCATCCACAGATTGATTACATTGAGCACGAGCTACGCTTACTTGATGAACTCAAATGTCGATCAGTACTCATCCGCTTCTGCCATCATGAAAGCCCTAAGCATTGGCAAACAGCGATCAATCTAATCAAACTATTGTATAAGAAAAATATCGCTATCAGCATATCTTTACTACAAAGCCGCGAGGCAATCACCCAACCACCAAGCTGGGATAAATTTGTTCATTTTGTTATTCCCCAACTACACGACAAGGTGCAATGGATAGAAATTGGCCATGCGATTAACCGCGTCAAATGGGGCCTGTGGTCAATCAAAGACTACCAGCAACTCTACCAACCTTTTCGTCTCTTATGCGCACAATTCCCTACACTTAGATTAATTGGCCCAGCAATAATTGATTTTGACTGGTTTAATTTATCCTATGCACTCGATAAAACACCCTCCGGCATATCCCTCTATGCAGCAAGTAATCATCTGTATGTCGATCGTCGTGGTGCACCAGAAAATAAACAAGGTGATTATTCTACTGTAGAAAAATGCGCTCTAGGCTATAGCATTAGCTCATTGTCACCTCATTGCGACAACCGCTTTATTATTTCTGAAAGCAATTGGCCTCTTCAAGATACGGGGGTTTACTCGCCGATTGGATCGCCATATTGCACACCTGAGTGGTTTCGCGACCGCCCTGGTGTCAACGAACAAGAGTATGCATGCTATATGATTCGTTATATTGCCATTTGCTTATGCTCAGGCTATGTTGACCAGCTGTGCTGGTGGCGCTTAAGCGCTCATGGCTACGGACTAGTTGATGACCTTAATGATTTTAAAAAACGCCCTGCTTTTTATGCTTTAAAAACCTTCCTAGCACTATTAGGGGATGCAGTATTTTGTGAACGACTTGAAAGCAATAGTGAGACATACCTACTGCGATTTGAGACAGACCACCGTCAGATTATATTGGCCTGGTGCTCTACGCCAGAAAACACTATATCACTCACGCAATATTCCAGTGCACTGAGGATATCACTCTATGGTGAAGAACAAAAACCACCAGCATGCATCAAACTGTGTACTGAACCTCAATATTTGATTTTAGAATAAATTATCCAGCAATGAGATACACCACCTAGAATTGCTCACCAACTAGGATCCCAATCAACCAAAACTTGGGCAGCAGCAAGATCAACGTGCTGCACATAGGCTTTAACAAAAGGAATCATTCTCGGTTGTGGCTTACGAATAACCAATACATCATTAGCCCCAGTTGAGAGCACATGATCGACTTGCCCTAGAAATACTTGGTCAAGATTGATCACCGACAACCCCTGAAGATCACAATGATAATAAACATCCTCAGCATCACCAGGTAATTGCTCACGCTGAATACCCAAATAGCAGTTAACGTAAGTCCTTGCTGCTTCAGGACTAGCCACACCAGGAATACGCGCAAGAAAAGTTTGCCCATGTGGGCGGACAGAAAAATCATCCGCCAATACCTGCCACTGATTGTGGTGGTTAAGCATTAGCGGCTTGAACTTTAAGATAGTATTGGGGTCTTCAGTAAAACTATGTAACCTAAGATCACCAGAAATACCATGTGGCGCGCCAAAACGCGCAACAATAATGGGCTGCATTTAAGCAGCTGGCACAGCTGCTTTACGTGCTTCTTTAATTAAGCTTTTAACACGATCTGAAGGCTGCGCACCTTGAGCGATCCAATGATCTGCTCGCTCAAGATCGAAGCGCAAACGCTCAGCTTGACCAGAGGCAACTGGATTAAAAAAGCCAATTTTCTCAATATAACGACCATCACGTGGCATACGCTTATCAGCAACAACAATCTGATAAAAAGGGCGTTTTTTAGCACCATGACGTGATAAACGGATAACAACCATATCCTCTCCTAAAATCTATAATATTACTTGCCCCAACTCTCATGGAGCGCATTTCAAAGAACGCGAGATTATACCGATTTTATGAACAAAACGAAAGGTGATTAAGCCCTTTAGGCAAAATTTTATTGCGAGAACGTTTTTTGCGAAGGTGAAAGTCTTAAAAAAAATTTCATTCTTAACTTGAAATTAACAGATCAATCCCCATTTGCTCAGACATGAGTGTCATTTAGGTACCACTCTGTATTTAAAAAAATCATAGGAGATTAACCAATGAAAATTCGTCCTTTACATGATCGTGTATTGGTACGCCGCGCAAGCGAAGAAACTACTTCTGCTGGCGGCATTGTTTTACCAGGCACTGCCACTGAAAAACCGGTCAGCGGTGATATTTTAGCGGCTGGCAACGGCAAAATTTTAGATAATGGCGATGTCCGTCCATTGGATGTCAAAGTCGGCGACACTGTGTATTTTGGCAAATATGCGGGCACCGAAGTCAAAGTCGGCGATGAAGACCTTTTAGTCCTTCGCGAAGAAGATATTATTGGTGTTGTAGAATAAATACGCAAACTATTAAACAAAGAGGAATTTTAAAATGGCTGTATCTGTAAACTTCTCAGAAGATGCTCGTCAAAAAATGATGGAAGGTGTTAACACACTGGCGAATGCGGTTAAAGTAACCTTAGGCCCTAAAGGTCGCAACGTGGTTCTTGATGCAAGCTTTGGTGCACCAACCGTGACGAAAGATGGTGTCTCTGTTGCTAAGAAAATTGAACTACAAGACGCTGTAGAAAACATGGGCGCACAAATGGTTAAAGAAGTGGCATCGCAAACGTCTGATATTGCTGGTGATGGCACCACAACCGCTACTGTCTTGGCTCAAGCTATTGCAGTTGAAGGCATGAAAGGTGTTGCTGCTGGCATGAATCCAATGGATTTAAAACGCGGTATCGACAAAGCAACTAAAGTCATCGTTAACAACCTAAAAGAACAATCAACACCTTGCGCTGATAGCAAAGCCATTGCGCAAGTTGGGACTATTTCTGCCAACTCTGATAAAACCATTGGTGATAAAATTGCTGAAGCCATGGAAAAAGTCGGCAAAGAAGGCGTCATTACGGTTGAAGATGGCTCAGGCCTTGAAGACGAGTTAGCAGTTGTTGAAGGCATGCAGTTCGACCGTGGTTATCTCTCACCCTATTTTGTCAATAACCAACAAAGTATGTCTGCTGATTTAGAGGCACCATACATCTTGTTAGTTGATAAGAAGGTGTCCAACATCCGTGATTTACTTCCGCTACTAGAGGGTGTGGCTAAAGCCGGAAAACCCCTATTGATTATTGCCGAAGATGTTGAAGGTGAAGCACTCGCAACACTTGTTGTTAACAACATGCGCGGTATCGTTAAAGCAACGGCTGTCAAAGCACCAGGTTTTGGTGATCGTCGTAAATCAATGCTAGAAGATATTGCTGTCTTAACTGGCGGCACTGTGATTTCTGAAGAGGTTGGCCTAAGCCTAGAAAAAACCACTTTAGAGCACTTGGGTCAAGCAAAACGTGTCCAAGTGACTAAAGATGATACAACCATTATTGACGGCGTTGGCGATAGCAGCAACATTGAAGCACGTATTGGTCATATCCGTGCAGAAATTGATGCATCATCGTCTGACTACGATCGTGAAAAACTTCAAGAACGCCTAGCAAAACTAGCTGGCGGTGTTGCCGTAATCAAAGTTGGCGCAGCAACTGAAGTAGAAATGAAAGAGAAAAAAGCACGTGTTGAAGATGCACTTCATGCTACACGCGCAGCCGTTGAAGAAGGTGTCGTTGCCGGTGGTGGTGTTGCATTAGTCCGTGCTGTCGCTTCACTTGATCACCTATCAGGTGACAATGAAGATCAAAATCACGGTGTCGCTATTATGCGTCGTGCGCTTGAAGCACCATTACGTCAAATTGTTGCTAATGCAGGCGGCGAAGCATCTGTTGTTGCTGATAAAATTAAACAAGGCTCTGGCAACTTTGGCTTTAATGCCGCAACTGATGACTTTGGCGATATGCTAGAAATGGGCATCTTAGATCCCACCAAGGTTACTCGCTCTGCGATTCAACACGCGGCTTCCGTCTCTGGTTTAATGATCACGACTGAAGCTGTGGTCGCTGAAATCAAAGAAGACAAAACTGATATGGCCGGCGGAGCTGGTGGTATGGGCGGCATGGGCGGCATGCCTGGCATGATGTAGGCCAAACTCCGTCATTAGAGATGGCAGGCATTGACGCCTGCCATCTTGATATCTAGTACATGAGCACCACCAACGACGCTAGTGCCGCTAGAAACTGGTTTGCAACAGCCCCTATTAGAGTCATCCTCTACCCAAAGCACCAGCAAATCGGTTAGCATAGGTGATCAAACTTTTAACGGTATCAAACGATGTCTCGTCTAATCCCAATGGTTATTTTGTTAATTGCTTTGGGGCTGTTTTTTTACTTTCGCCTTGATCGTTTTATGAGCCTTAGCGCTCTGCAGCAATACCATCACCTATTAAAATCATGGGTCACAGATAATCTCTGGCTAACCAGCCTAGGGTTTATGTCTCTCTATATCATTGCCACCGCCGTATCCATTCCAGGAGGCGTTTTTTTCACTATGGCAGGTGGATTTTTATTTGGCCCCATACTGGGTACCGCCTATGTTGTGGTCAGCGCAACCATCGGCGCCAGCATTCTCTTTTGGGCCGCTAAAACAGCTTTTGCAGATACCTTGCGCAATAAAGCAGGCCAATGGTTAAAGCGCTTAGAGCACGACTTTAACCGCAATGCCGCAAGCTACTTATTATGCCTACGACTTGTGCCGATATTTCCGTTTTGGCTAGTCAATATTGTGCCGGCACTTTTAGGCCTTCGTACTAAAACCTTCATTTGGACGACGGCTATTGGCATCATTCCTGGGTCTTTAGTTTATGTCCTACTCGGTAATAGTTTTAGCGCTGTGCTCAGACAAGGCCAATCTCTCGATTTATCGATTATCTTTAAACCCGTGATCTTTTTACCACTCTTAGGCCTAGCATTGCTCTCACTATTGCCGATTGTTTTTAAAAAAGCACAGAAACTAAACGATAGCCACCACACCTCCAATCCGTGAAAGTTTTAGCATTTTGACGTATGATAACTATATAATCGAACGTATTACTCATTATGCATAGCCTATGTCGACAACGCTATTGACATTACACCCCGACAACCCACAGCCTCGACTGCTTAAGCAAATTGCCAGCATGTTACAAGATGGCGCGGTGATTGCTTATCCCACTTCCTCTGGATTTGCGTTGGGATGTCGCATGGGTTTGCGCGAGCCGTTAAACCAAATTAAACGCATCCGTGATCTTGATGATAAACATAATTTCACACTGATCTGTCGTGATCTGTCTGAAATCTCAACCTATGCACGAGTTAGCAATACAACCTATCGTTTACTCAAACAGCTGACGCCAGGGCCTTATACCTTTATCCTCAAGGCATCACAGCAGGTACCCAAACTCGTGATGCAAGCCAGGAAAAAAACCATTGGCATTCGCGTACCAGAAGAGCCTTTCGCGCATGAACTGACCGGTGAACTTGACACGCCGTTATTGAGCAGCACATTAATTTTGCCAACAGAAAACGAACCGTTATCTGAACTTGAACAGGTAGAAAATGCACTGGACAATCAGGTAGATTACATTATTGACTGTGGCCAAGCCGGCTTTGAGCCCACAACCGTTTTAGACTGCACCAATGACCAGCCTCAAATTTTACGTTATGGTGGCGGTGATGTGAGCTGGCTAGAGGACTAACAATAAATGGGCACTGAAAAAATACACAAACTACTTGCTCAAGCAGGCCTGGGCTCACGCCGTGAAATTGAACGCTGGATCGAACAGAGACGCATTAGCATTAATGGTAAAATCGCTAAAATTGGGGAGCGCGCAACAACACAAGATCAAATTCGTGTTGATGGACGCTTGATCCGATTACAACAAAGAACACCAGACACAACTCGCGTGTTGATCTACAATAAACCTGCTGATGAAGTCTGTTCTCGACGCGATGAAAAAGGTCGCAAGACTGTGTTTGACCGTTTACCTAAATTAACTCGTGGTCGCTGGATTAATGTTGGCCGTTTGGACTTAACCACCCAAGGCTTATTACTCTTTACCACGGATGGCGAACTGGCCAATCAACTCACGCACCCATCCAATGAAATTGAACGTGAATATGCGGTGCGCGTTTTTGGCGATGCGAGCAAAGAAAGCCTCGATAACTTACGTCAAGGAGTCATGCTTGATGATGGTTTTGCACAGTTTACGCGCCTTAGAGATGCCGGCGGTGAAGGCAAAAACCATTGGTATCATGTCACCTTACGTGAAGGGCGCAATCGTGAAGTGCGGCGACTATGGGAATCCCAAGGCCTCACTGTCAGCCGATTAATTCGTATTCGCTTTGCCAATATCTTACTACCCAGATCGCTACATCTGGGCAAATACGCCGAACTATCGACACAAGACATTAATCAACTAAAACGGCTATGACAGTTGACGTTAATTCCCTAATTCTCACACAGTCGGGAGCTAGGGACTGTTAAAATTAATTAAAGAGAATACCCCGTGGCTTGCCACGGGCACTTTAACGCCTGGGGTTTCCTAAGGGGAGCCGGCGGATGCTCCCCTTAGGTCGCCGTTGATGCAGCTTTGCCGCATAGGCGAAATATTACTAGGGATAAAATACCCCGCTGCTTGCGGCGGGGTGGTTTATTAAGCACAGCACAACTAACGTGAATGAGTTAAATGCCCAGTAACCAACTGTCTAAATAACGGCAATCGATTGGCCAAACGCAGTGCTGCTGGACGCATCAATTTGGCTAACGGCCGTTCATTGTTGTATAACTTAACAATCAAGTTAGTTCCTTCATATAAGGGGCGTGCTAATAAACGATGCCGCAGCTGATATTGCCAGAGCACTGATGCTGCACCAACATCTTGACCTTTATTTAGCGCTTTCATGATCTGAGTAGCCAATGTATCGGCACTGCGCAAACCCAAATTAAAACCATGTGCGGTCACAGGATGCATACCAACGGCGGCATCACCGACTAAAGCAAAACGCTCACCGACGAACTGATCAGCAAAACAACCGATCAATGGATAGCTCACCGTATCACTGAGCACTGTCATTTGACCCAAACGATGGGTCAGCATTTTTTCGACTTCCCTAGCAAAAGCTGGTTTATCCAGTGCTTGCAATTCATTGCTTAACGTTGCAGGCAGAGTAATCACCACTGATGAACGATGCTCGTTCAATGGTAAAATAGCGCACGTTTTGCCGTAATAAAAATTTTCACTCGCAACATGATGATGTGGCTGACTATGTTTCATATCAGTGACCATCATCACACGACCAAAGTCTTTCATTGCTGCACTGACACCCAACAGACGTCGTACGGGTGAAAAGCGACTATCTGCCACAATCAACAAATCAGCCTCTAGTTCACGGCCATTCTCTAAAATCACCTGTGCTTGCTGTCGACCTCCTTTGGCTTCAACCACTTTTTGCCCTAAACAGAAAGTGACATTATCTTGCTGACTCACTTGCTGATATAAGGCCTGACGAATCAGGTGGTTGGGAATGAAGTGACCCAATGGTGCCTCAACATCATCAGTCCGTTCAAAATGCAGGGCATAGGGCTGACCAGCATTAAATACTTTAGCTTCTTTGATGGGGTAAATACTATCTTGGGGAATACGCTGCCAAACCCCGTATTCTTTTAAGATACTCTGAGAAAGATGGGTCATAGCAATCGCGCGACCATCTGGCTTTGGACCAGACAACACCTCAGGAGATTGCAAATCAATGATCGTTATATCAACAGCGGTGTTAGCCAAAGCACACGCCATACTCAAACCCGCAGGTCCGGCACCGACAATGAATATTTTACTCATCACAATAAGTTTTACGTCATGATAGTCGATGTATCATACGCGCAATCGGATATTAATGAAATGTTGGCAACAGCGACAATCTATCGGCCAGCTCCGTCAAGGCTAAAACCACACCAACCAACAGAACCATCAACAACAGTGTGTGACCACCTATTAGGCGATACGGTGAGTGTAATTTGTCACTTCGCCGCAGCTGATAGACCATCAATGGCGGCATAATCACTTCAAGCACGGCAACGCAAAATGCAGCAAACCCCAAAGCAGCAATGAAACCTTTGGGGTAAAAAATAGCAAAGGCCAATGGCAATAAAAAAGTCATCAGTGACGTACCAACGCGACCTTGACGACTATTTGGCCGTTTAAACCCATCCGCCAGAAAATCAAACAATCCCAGAGAGACACCCAGAAACGAGGTTGTCATCGCAATATTTGAAAATAGATTAATACCAAAATCGACGGATGAACTATGCGCCAAATGATCAATCACTTTGACCAACATACCAACCGAACCATGTTGTAGCGCGAGACTTTGGAAACTATCATCCGCACCATAAAGCGGGATAATACCCAGCGTAACCAATAACCACAGCACATAGACAATCATGGGGATGCCCGCTCCCCAAAGGATAATTTTGCGTAGCGCTTTGACGTCACGGCGCATATAAGTCACCACGCTGGGAATTGAGGTGTGAAAACCAAAGGAAGTCAGAAAAATTGGTGCCATGACCCATAGATATCTGGCATGCCCAGGCTCACTGGCCAAATTGACTACATTCACCCTGGGTAATAGTAAGGCGATAGTAATAATCAAGGCAATCATCTTGAACGACATCAACCCCCGATTAAGTAAATCAACTGCACGAGTACTCCAAGTGACCACACCGCCAAATACTACCGTAAATATCATGGCATTAATCCAACCAGGGACCATGACACCAAAAGTCCCTTGAAGCAGCGTGGTTAATAACGACGCATCGCCAGAAATATAGGCAGCAGTTAATGCATAGAGCAATACCAAAACCATTATCCAGGCAACCACTTGGCCGATAGGACCTAAAGTTTCCTTCGCCATGCTATGGAAATTATTCCGCCCATGCTTAAGCGCCAAACAGACTTCAAGCACCATCAAGCCCGTTAGGGTCATCACAATCCAAATAGTCACTAACAACGCTAACGCCAATGGCAAGCCAACTGCACCACTGACCAAAGGCAATGCTAACATCCCGGCACCAATGGCGGTTCCTGTCATGATAAAAGTACTGCCGATTAATTTTAAGTTCATGATATTGCGTCTCTTACAGCCTGGATTAACACGACAAAACTCAAGGTTAGTTCGTGATAAAAGTCTAGCTTTATTTTGTATGTATGGGGCTGTTGTAAGCCGGCTTATAGCGAGCAATAGCTAGACGAAAAAAATTAAAAAAGCGGCGTTTATACCTAATAAATGAGCAGTTTTTTCATTTTTCTCAACGACGCTAGTGTCGCTAGAAACTGGTTTGCAACAGTCCCATGTATGGATCTTTTGCCGCGTAAAATACACGAATATGCAAGGAATATCAGCAATCAGCAGTCCTTTACCCGTGTTATTTCATCACTTACCAAGTCTCATCAGCTGCTTTATAGCGAGCAATAGCTAGACGAGAAAAATCAAAATAGCGGGGTTTATACCGAATAAATGGGCAGTTTTTCAGTTTTTTCAACGATGCTAGTGCCGCTAAAAATTGGTTTTCAACCGTCCCATTATTTGTCACTGACAGTCAGTAGAAGTCATCCATGCTAACTGCTAAAATTGCAAACTGTCACCTGTCAGGAGTTTGTAAAAAGAATGAGCACAATTAAAAATATTATCGGTCGGGAGATTATCGATTCTCGAGGTAACCCCACTGTTGAAGCAGAAGTTATTCTCGACAATGGTGTGCGCGCACATGCCTGCGTACCGTCTGGGGCATCAACCGGTTCTCGTGAGGCCCTAGAACTCCGTGATCAAGATCCAAAACGCTTCTTAGGCAAAGGTGTTTTAACTGCGGTTTCCCATGTCAATGGGGAAATTAAAAATGCGTTGATTGGCCAGACTGTTGAAGATCAGGCCAACATAGACCAAATCATGATTGATTTAGATGGCACTGAAAATAAAGAACGTCTTGGCGCAAATGCCCTATTGGCTGTCTCTCTAGCCAGCGCGCACGCTGCCGCCAAAGCGCAAGACAAAGCACTGTATCAATATCTGCATCAAGGTGATGACTTTGTCATGCCCGTGCCAATGATGAATATTATCAATGGTGGCGAACACGCGGATAATAACGTTGATATGCAAGAATTTATGGTCGTTCCTGCCGGTGCGCCAACTTTCCGCGAAGCTTTGCGTTATGGCTGCGAGGTATTCCATCAGCTAAAAAAAGTTTTGCATACCCGCGGCTTAAACACCGCCGTTGGTGATGAAGGCGGTTTTGCCCCGGACTTAAGCTCTAACCGCGCAGCATTAGATATCATTGTTGAAGCGATTGAAAAAGCAGGTTATCGCCCAGGCGAAGATGTCTTTATTGCTTTAGATCCAGCAAGCTCTGAGTTTTATCATCATGGTCATTACTGCCTGGCGTCTGAAAATAAACAATTAACCGCCAACGACATGAGTGACTACTATGCCGATTGGGTACAGAATTACCCCATCTTAAGCATTGAAGATGGCATGCAAGAGTCTGATTGGGACGGTTGGAAGCGCTTAACGCAGCAAATTGGTGGCCAAATACAATTAGTGGGTGATGATGCATTTGTCACTAATGCTAAGATTCTACAGCAAGGCATTGACCAGGGTATTGCCAACTCTATTTTGATCAAACTCAATCAGATCGGCACACTAAGTGAAACCTTACAGACCATCAAACTAGCTCAGGATAATCATTATACAGCGGTAATTTCACACCGCTCTGGTGAAACTGAAGATACCACCATTGCTGATTTGGCTGTCGCCACAGCGGCTGGACAAATTAAAACCGGCTCTTTATGCCGTACCGATCGTATAGCCAAATACAACCAATTACTGCGGATTGAACAGGCGCTAGGTGATCGCGCCATTTATCGTGGTCGCGCGACATTTGCTTAAGATACCAGCCATCGTCGGTGCTGTACTTCAATTGATGAGAATGTCATTCCCGCGCAAGCGGGGACCTTTTCGTTTGCGTATTGCACCGTCCGGCCAACCCCGGGATTGAGAAATCACATGCCAAAATCTCAACACAATACCATCAAAAAACCCATGCCTATCGGCCTACTATTGCTGCTACTACTGTTGCTGTTAACTTGGCTACAAGCACAACTTTGGTTTGGCCACACCAGCATCCCAGCAACGCATAGGTTAAATCAAACCATTGCTAAACTCACTGCGCACAACCAACAGGCCACCGCACGCAATGAGCGATTAATCAAACAAGTGTATGCACTCAAACACACTGACACAGCAGTGATTGAACGCGCTCGTGAAGAATTGGGATTAATCAAACCAGGTGAGACTTACTATCAGGTAACGGCCCAAGCGGCATGACCATGAACAGCGATGAGTTTAAACAGTTTATGCAGGAAAGCGGTATAACGCCACGGAAAAAATCCGATCGTATCGTGACACAGAAGGCCAAACCCAAAGCCAGCGTTAAGCAACTACCCACTGAAAATATCACTCACCATGAGCCCTTATCTGACTTTATTGCCGAACCACTGGCTGCAGAAGATCTGGTTAGTTTTTATCGACCAGGCATCCAAAAATCGCTTGTCAAGCAGCTCAAAACCGGCAATATACGCCCTGAAGACACCATCGATCTCCATGGCTTGACGATTGAGCAAGCACGCACCGCATTACTGGCGTTTTTGCATGACAGTCAACAGCAGGGTTTGCGCTGTGTTTGTGTTATTCATGGAAAAGGGCAGCGACACAGTGGTGCGCCCATTTTAAAAAACCAAGTGACTGTCTGGTTACGGCAATTAGAGCACGTCATGGCCTTTTGCTCACCCCCCAAACCATTGGGGGGCTCAGGATCAGTGTCTATTATTTTACGTCGACTAAACTAAAATCAATCTTACGCTCCGCCACATCAACACGAGCGACTTGAATGGTCACGCGATCACCCATTTGAAAGCTCATCTTGCTGCGTTCACCCACCAGCTGTTGTGATTTTTCATCAAAATAATAATAGTCATCCCGTAAATTAGCGACATGAACTAAACCATCAATTAACAAATCATTTATCGTGACAAAGAAACCAAAATGAATCACCCCACTAATGACCCCAGGGTAAGTCTCACCAACCTTGTCATGCATGTAAGCACATTTCAGATTCGAGACAACATCACGCCCCGCATCTTCCGCCCGACGCTCAGTAAACGAGCAGTCCTGACCTAACTGATTCAGTGTGGCCTCGTCATAAACCAAACCATCCCTCGCCTTGATTGCATGGCGGATCGCACGATGCGCAACCAGATCCGGGTAACGACGAATTGGCGACGTAAACTGCACATAAGACGCAAAGGCCAAACCGTAGTGCCCAAGATTATCAGGCTCATAAACGGCCTGTGTTAAACTGCGTAAAATCATAGTTTGTAAGGTTTGAGCAAAATCGTTGCTAATCGCTTTGGCTTGTGCCAACGCCTTATTCAATGCCCTGGTGTTTGGTGTCTCACCACCATCTAGCTGAATACCACGCAAACTTAAAAACTGTCGCAGTTCGTTAATTTTCTCTTGTTTGGGCTCAGGGTGATTGCGAAACAATGCCGCCGTTTGCTGCTGCAGCAAAAACTCAGCTGTTGCTTGGTTAGCCGCCAACATACACTCTTCAATCAACTTATGTGCCTCGTTGCGCACCGCAGCATGCATTTGTTTGACTTGACCAAAATCATCAAACTCAATCACCGTTTCATTAGTTTCAAAATCTAAGGCACCGCGTCGTTGACGCTGTTTTGCTAAAGCCTGATAAACCGCGTAGAGATTATAGAGGTTGGGCAATACAGATGAAAACTGCTGCTGCAGCTCGGCATGCTCTTCGAGCAAAATTTGATGCGCTTGTTGATAGGTCAACCGCGCTTTTGAATGCATGGTGGCTGGATAAAATTGTGTGTTTTTAATTTCGCCTTGTTGACTAACCCGCAAGTCACAAACCAAGCAATAACGATCTTGGTTGGGCACCAACGAACATAAATTATTTGATAAAACCTCCGGCAACATCGGCACAACCCGCTGTGGAAAATAAACTGAGGTACCGCGAGCTTGCGCCTCTTGATCAATCGCAGAACCCGGTTTGATATAGTGTGCAACATCAGCAATTGCCACCACCAAACGAAAACCCGTTTTATCGGCTGCGCAATAAACCGCATCATCAAAATCACGAGCATCTGCACCATCAATGGTGATTAAATCTAAATCACGCAAATCGACGCGATCTTCACTGTGCTCCACGGCGACAGATTCTAACTCTTTCGCCTGTTGTTCGAGGTTTTTTGGCCACGTATGCGGCAAAGAAAAATGACGAATAGCCATATCAGTGGCAACATCAACAGTCAATGCATCCCCTAAAATACGCACCACTTTCGCAACCGCCTGAGTATGCGCACTCGGCTGCTGTATCATGTTAATTAACACATATTGGCCATGCCTCGCACCCTGGGTATCTTGAGGCAAAACCGTGATTTTTTTGTTGATTAAGTGATTGTCAGGCGTCACGAAATAGCTGTCATGATCTTGGCTTAAACGACCGACTAATTGCAAGGTATTGCGTTTAGATATCTCAACTATCGAGCCCTCAAGCCGCTCACGGCCTGAGTCATGAATCATTTTGACTAACACCTCATCACCCGGGAATACGGCTCGCATTTCCCGCCGAGACAAAAAGACTTCCCCATTGTCCGTTTGTATCATGCCACTGCCTTTTTGACTGGCAATCACGGTGCCTTCTAACAAATCATCCCGATTAAATAAGCTATAACTCCCATGATGATCACAAACTAACTGTGCATCACGCGTCATCGCACGCAAGCGCCGGCGTAACCCCTCAATTTGCGCCTCCGTGCTCACACCCAAAGCCTGCTCAAGGTCTTGGCGTGATAGTGGCTGCGCCGCCTGCTCAATATGCTGTAAAATCCACTCACGGCTTGCCACTGGGTTGTCATAGCGCGCTGCCTCACGCGCAGCATGTGGATCGGACTTGTGTTTTTTCGACATCGGCTTAGGTAACTTCGGACTTGAGAGAGAATGATCACTATATACTGATCGGCCACTAAATTATAGCCGACAGCCTGGTTTGACCTAATGACCCATCAAAACGGTCACAAATGCAACCGCGCTGACTAAGCTCAAGCTCACCCCCCCCAGGCTGACATGTTAGACAACATGAATACACGTATTTTCAAACAATCATATGCTACTGTGGAGGGCTAATCTGTGCTGTTAGTTGCGTTGTTGATGCCATAGGTACAAGCGTTTCTATAACACTAAATCGATTACCATATTGATCTGACCCATTCAGATAAAAGCTATAGGGACCACCAACGTAATAATCCTCCGTAATCGGATTAACGTGCTGTCTTCCTGCGCATAAATTTTCAGTATGGGTATAAACATTGGCAACGTTACTCTCACCTCGCAAAGTCGGATTGCCATCCAAATATATTGGGGAGTAATGAATGTACCCAGCATGGTAAGCAATCCCCCAATGAAGCTGCACATCTGTTTTAGCAGGTAGTGGATGACTAATTGACTTAATCACTAGTGACGGGTAGCGACTGGTACTGCTCTGTGTTATTCGATACGTGGCCCACGGTTCAATACCATCGTTGTGAGAAGACTCATGGTAACTGTGCTTACAATTAATCGTACGAACCAAAATTGGAGACTTGATAGTTGCTGGGTTTTCGACTGGAAAAACCGAGGCATTAACATGACCTACTATCCGGAGTACAGGTCTTTTTGAATTGATCTTAAATTGCAAGATTAAGGGTTTAGAAATTTTAGATGTTGCCCTAGCATGTAGCCCCAGGAGTCCAATCTCCTTAAAATATAGTGGCATAAAAGTTCTTGTCCCTACACCGTAATGCAATGTGAACTGAGGCGCCTTATAATTCGGCGGGGATTCTTCCGTCACTGATAACTGCTTGTCCATATAATTTTTTTGATCCTCAACTGCTGGACCGTAAAGATAATCCGGATGTAAGGTTATGGTTGTTGTATAAGATCCCTTTGCTGACATGAGATAAAAAAACTGCGAACTGTGCAATGCATAAAAATGAACAGTCTTGATGCCAGAATTATGGCTCCGAGCGTTAAAAAAAGCACGGTGAGCTTGTGGCGCTTTTGGAGGAGCCCATGCCGGGTGATAGATTGTATGGGGCACCGTACTAATTAAAAGACCATCTTTATTAGCAATACCACTATTTGGGATGATCGCATGGCCTTGCGCATCAATAAAAACCAATTGCGAGATAGGGTACGCTTGATCCCAATAATAAGGGGCAACAAGCTCAGCATTCTGTGGCCCACCTTGCATTTCAAACTGTAAATATTGCCGACCATTGGCATACATTGACATCTTGTTCCCCAGGTCTCCTGGCGCATTAATCCGCACATCAGGTGGGTATGCATCTTGCATTGGCGCTTTATTGGGCGCGATAACCAGTTGTGGCTGACCAAGGTAACAATAACCCTTTTTATAGCTACCACCATCTGAGCATTGCGTCGTTTGACCAGAGGCCTTGGCATAAGCCAGTTGAATGTAACTAATCTTCGGTTTGCCCGGAGTGACAATATGATGAAAAGCCTCTTGCGGATAATATTGGGCAATTTTTTTGCCAAATGAATTCATAACAAAAAGAGCATTCCCATGCTTTAAGATGGTCCCTATGGTCGGTTTTTCCCAGGGCAAAATAGTGTAACTCAGCATGCCCACACCACCATAGCCATCTTGTTCGATAGAGAAATACGCTTTTTCTTGAATAAACTGACCTGAAATACTTGTTCCATAGCCCACTGCTGCATTTAATATCATGCAAGCGGCCGTTAAACAACGAAAAAAATTTATTACCATATCATTCTCACTTGTAACGTAAAACTTCTCTCTTAATACTGACATATGCATCAGCATTCTTGATATTTGACATTGAAAAACCCCAAAAGATAAAGCACGGACTAGTAATAAACCATTAGGGTAGCGCAACATCAAACCAAATTTTTAAAATCAGCAAAAAGGTACTCTGGAAGCGCTGTTGGCTGCACTTGTTTTTCCACTTGATAAAAATTGCCATACTGATCATGAAATGAAAAATAGACAAGGAATGGTTGCATTTTTGCTGCTTGGCAATTTGCTTGCGTATACTCATAGACACTCGTATTACCTTTTCCGTATAGTGATGAAATATGAAGATCGTATATTGAACCATATTTTTTGCCATCATAACTAAACCAGTTACTATAGACATGACCTGGATAGAAAGTACCAGCTGGTGTTGGATAACTACTGATAGCTAACAATATCCTATTTGTTAACCCTGCTACTGTTCGCAAAGGCACATTACCAATAGCATAGGTTGCCCAATGAAATGGGCGTGAATTATCTGTTTGTAAACAGAAGACATTGCTCGAAATAGCTATCGGCGAAGGGGGAGTATTTATATTTGCTAGCGCATAAACCTTACCCTTGATTTTTAGTCCAGCACCAGCTTGACCAGCTTTAGGCTTTAGTGTTATCACTGACATAAGTTGCTGAACATAATCATGGCGAGTTGATCCGCGCACACCAGTTAGCAGTAACGAGACACGAGGCTGATCTAGCAGGACATTAACTGACGTAGCATCGTAATTTTTTGCCTGTTGAGTCACCAGCACTAGAGAATCGTCCATATAGCTCTTAATCCCTTTAGTTTTGCGATATAAGGGATATAGCGTCACATTGCCAGTGCGGTTTTTTAACGTGACATAATAATATGGTATCGAGGGCAATCCCTGACTCTGCAGACTGGAGTGACCGCTAGAAATATAGATACTGGTTGGCTGTGTATTGATCTGAATGCCATCCGCATTGAAAATGCCGGAGTTAATCACCACATAATGACCATGCGCATCAAAAAAACCCAGTCGTGAGCCAAAGCCAGGCTGAAACACAGGGTACGTAGGATCCCAATAAGTACCATTATTCACCACTTGAAACTGTAGATTTTCCTCACCATTGGCATAGATAGGAAGCGTCGTGTTGTCCCCCCCAACTTGTGTAGGCGTTATATCATCTGGCGCTGTTGTCGAAGATGGCTTGGCACATGGAGATAGCTTTGCCATGACAGTCCCATGTATTGCGCGAATTCAATTAAGAAACCGCCACCCCTGGTTGTATAGCAACCAGCTACTTATGCACGCCTGACCGACAGTCAGC
>CBFIHN010000003.1:0-59913 GCA_965662575.1 Gammaproteobacteria bacterium | reverse complement strand
CATTGTATTTTTTATGAAATTAATGACAAATATAACATCAGTTTAAAATCATGTAAATTTTTTTAACATTAAATATTATTTTAGCGGCATGAAAAATAAATAATTTAGTGTTTTTATTGCTAAAAATGATCAATTTATCATAGTATTGTTCCGTCATATTATCGTGTTTGATCTTGATCCAGTGCTAGGTGGGAAGGACTAATGAAAAATACCAAGACTTTAAGCAGTGTTGTATTTCTAGAGATGGGCAAAAAACTCTCTGGTGATATTTATCTTATTGCCTTACCGCTCATGGTGGAAGCTTTTGCAACGACTAGTCACGCGCTACAACGCTGTTTAACGATATTCTTAATCGGGGCTTTGATGGCGCAATTTTTCGCTGGGCCACTAGCTGACTATTTTGGTCGGCGACGTATTTTGCTTTTGGGTTTGCCTGTCTATGTGTTTGGTGCATTCATCTGTGCCTTTGCGCAGCACATTGCCGCCTTGTATCTCGGCATCTTTTTTATCTCGATTGGCATTGGCTTTTCCCCGGCGCTTGCAAAAGCGATTATTCAGGATATCTATGGCAAAGTTGGTAAGACAGCAAAGATCTTGGCCTTTACGGGTATGTTGGTGGTCTGGGCACCAGCTTTAGCGATGATTATTGGTGGACATTTAACGTCGCTAATGGGTTGGCGTGCTAATTTTTATTTTTTGATTGTGTTGGGTATCGTGATTTTTGTCTATTGTCTGTGGGCATTACCTAAAGCACCGCGACCAGTCAAAAAAAAATTCCAACTAGAATTTGCTTATGGGCAATTAGTGAAAAATCGAGATTTCCTCATGCCATTATTAGGTTTGGCCTTGATCACCTCTGGTATGTTTGTTTACTTCTCCAGCGCCTTTTTTCTCTATATCAATACCTGGCATTTAAGCCCAAGTGTTGTCGGCTATTTTAGCCTCCTGATTGTTGCAGGCAATTTATCAGGAAAAATGCTCACGGTAACATTCGGCCAGCGCATCACCGCGAAATGGCATACTTATATAGCACTGGGCTTGGTTATCGGTGCGTCGTTGCTCATGTTATTGCTTAGCTTGTATCAGAGTAATTTTTTATGCGTGTTAATTCCCATGATACTGTATACCTTTGGCATGGGGAGTTTGTTGCCTGTCACCCGGGCAAGGGCCTTTGCATGTTTGCCGGATAAATCAAGTTCTGCGGCGAGTTTGATGGGCATATTGTTTGCAGGCGCTGGGGCATTATCCAGTTTGGTGATCAGTTACTTTCATAGCCTTTCAGCTATGCCGATGGCCGTCACTTTGTTGGTGATGACTACATTGGCCGCAGTGATTGTTCTGTTTCCGCGGCGCAGTGTGTCATAGCATTACGCCACGCTTGTGGTTATAATCAATGTGTTCTCAAAAAAGGCTTTAGTAATTTCATGAATAGCACAATGAAAAATGCGTTGCTGTGGGTGATTATCGCAGTTATTCTAGTCGCCGTGTTTAGCAACTTTTCGGCACGCCAACAAGCAGCCGGCACACAGGCAATTGATTACTCAACGTTTATTCACCAAGTCGATAAAGGTCAAGTTAAAAGTGTGGTTATCCAGGACCAAAATATCCGAGGTGTGACGTCTAGTGGCGTGTCATTTAGTACTTATATCCCTTGGAAGGATCCATTTATCACTGATCGCTTATTAGCCAATGATGTTGCCGTCAAGGCGCAGCCACCGGCTAAGCGCAGTTTGTTAATGTCAATTTTTATTAGCTGGTTCCCCTTTATCCTGCTGATTGGTATCTGGATTTTCTTAATGCGCCAAATGGGTGCTGGTCGTGGTGGCGGAGCCTTCTCATTTGGTAAAAGCAAGGCGCGTTTACTTGGTGAAGATCAGGTGAAAGTGACTTTAGCGGATGTGGCGGGTGTTGAGGAAGCCAAAGAAGAAGTGGGCGAAATTGTCGATTTTCTTAAAGACCCAAAAAAATACCATGATCTTGGCGGTAAAATCCCACGGGGTATTTTGATGGTTGGTCCGCCTGGTACCGGTAAAACCTTATTAGCTCGTGCGATTTCTGGCGAGGCCAAAGTACCCTTTTTCTCAATTTCTGGTTCAGATTTTGTTGAGATGTTTGTCGGTGTAGGTGCTTCGCGTGTGCGTGATATGTTTGAGCAAGCAAAAAAACGTTCGCCATGCATTATCTTCATCGATGAGATCGATGCTGTTGGTCGTCATCGTGGTACTGGTATGGGGGGTGGTCATGATGAACGTGAGCAAACGCTAAACCAATTATTAGTTGAAATGGATGGTTTCGCTGATAATGAAGGAGTCATTGTCATTGCGGCAACTAACCGCCCCGATGTGTTGGACCCAGCGCTATTGCGTCCAGGTCGTTTTGACCGTCAAGTGACAGTCGCATTGCCTAATGTGAAAGGTCGTGAACAGATTCTCAAAGTTCACATGCGCAAAGTGAGTATATCGGATAATGTAGAGCCAAAATTCTTAGCCCGTGGTACCCCTGGCTTTTCTGGTGCCGAATTGGCCAATTTAGTGAATGAGGCTGCCTTATTTGCGGCACGTCAGGCGAAGAAAAAAGTCACCATGTCAGACTTTGAAAAAGCCAAAGACAAAATTTTGATGGGCGCAGAGCGCCGCTCTATGGCGATGACGGATGATGAGAAAAAGCTGACGGCGTATCATGAAGCAGGTCATGCAGTGGTTGGTCGTTTGGTGCCAGACCATGACCCAGTTTATAAAGTCAGCATTATTCCACGGGGTCGAGCATTAGGTGTCACGATGTATCTGCCTGAGCGTGATCAGGTGAGTTATAGTCGGCAGAAACTTATTAGCCAGCTGTGTAGTTTATTTGGTGGTCGCCTCACCGAGGAGTTGGTGTTTGGTCCGGATAAGGTCACGACCGGTGCGTCGAATGATATTCAGCGCGCCACGGAAATAGCACGCAATATGGTGACCAAGTGGGGTTTATCAGAAAAAATGGGCCCATTAACCTATGGTGATGACCAAGAGCAGCCCTTCTTAGGCCATAGCATGGGCATGAGTTCTAAAACAGAATTCTCCGATGAAACTGCCACGGCAATTGATGTTGAAGTACGTAAAATTATTGATGATGCTTATACCCATGCAAGACAATTATTGGAAAAGAATATGGACATCTTGCATGCGATGGCGGATGCTTTGATGAAATATGAAACCATTGATTCGGATCAGGTTGATGATTTAATGGAGCGCAAACCAGTGCGTGAGCCGATGGAGTACAGTAACGCTGATATCAACAACCAATCTGAGCAGTCTGACGCTGAGATAACAAAAAGTGATGCGCAAGCCCCCGATGAAAAGTAGACTGTTGTTATGATGTTCCTCGGCTTGAGTCATTGATGTCGCGACAACTCACCCAGCAGCAACAGCGACGGATTCAAGAACGTCAGCAAAGTTTGGTTAATGGTGAAAATTTCGCGACAGTCATTGCTAATTACGGTCAAACCGTTTTACTACGTCAGCAGTCAGGTGAAACAGTTGAAGCGATACCACGTCAAAACTTAGGTTCTTTAGTTGCTGGTGACATTGTTCACTGGCAATTGGATCAAGGCGAGGCAATAGTGTGTTATCGCCAGCCACGGTGCTCGTTATTGTCGCGCCCAGATGTCTATAAAAAGACCAAGGATATTGCGGCTAATATTGACCAAATGGTGATTGTCGCCGCAGTGACACCGGAATTAATCCCCTACTATCTTGATAAATATATGATCGCCGCTGAGCTGCAAGGCTTTGATGCGTTATTGGTCGTTAATAAAACGGATCTTGCCGATCAGCAACAGCAGCAGGTATTAGAGCGGCAAATTGCTGTTTATCAATCTTTAGCCTATACCGTCGTTTTTAGTAGTGTTCATGAGGCGGCATCATTAGATAATTTAAAACAGCATTTACGTCATAAGACTAGTATTTTCGTTGGACAATCTGGCGTTGGTAAATCTGCCCTATTAAATGTACTCAATGGCAGTAAGCTGGCAGTAGAAGGGGCAATTTCACACATCAATCGCAAAGGAAAGCATACCACAACAACGGCGATGCTGTATGATTTGCCAGGTGATATCCGCATTATCGATTCCCCAGGCATTCGTGAGTTTGGTTTGTGGGATTTATCGCAGCAGCAAATCCTCCAAGGGTTTCGTGAACTACAAAGTATTTTGGGACATTGTCAGTTCCGTAATTGCCAGCATCAAAATGAACCAGGCTGTGCCGTAGTAAAAGCACATCAAACCGGTATAATGAGTGCATCACGATGGCAGAGTTACCAACGGTTATTGCACCATATTACTGACTTCTCTACGCGTTGACTCATCATTAAATGGGTGGTAAACCACCCGAATCAATCAATCTGTAACATCGCCAGCAATTCGAATATTTTTGTCAATTCTCGTAAAAAAAATTTGAGTGCTTGTAAGCGATCTCAATGTCTAATTGCTTTAGCCGTATCACTCTGTAAAAGTTATTAGGGTCATACCAAACTTTTGAATAACCAGAAGCGAATATTTTAACTTTGGAGACACTGGATATTATCGCTTTGGGGCTACAATGTTGCTGATGTTCCTTGATGAATCGATCATTTATCGTAATAATCACCTAGTATTCCTGTTTGATATAAATAGATATGAGCTTTGGCATTCTCGAAAGTATCCTCGTTATTTTACTCATCGCTTTAGGTGTGACCTTAGTCTTTCGCTATATGCGTTTGCCGGTTGTTTTAGGTTATTTAGTGGCTGGTGCGATTATGGGGCCTCATGTTTTGGATTGGCTTCCTGATCAGAATGCAATTAAAGAATTAGCTGAGTTCGGTATTGTCCTATTAATGTTCACCGTTGGTTTAGAATTTTCTTTATCGCGTCTATTCGCCCTGCGTCATCGGGTCTTTTTCCTTGGTGGGTTGCAGGTGGTTATTAGTATTGCTAGTGGAAGTATGTTGGGCTTGTTGCTGGGTATGCCGTTGTCGCAATCGCTGATCATTGGCTGTGTTATTGCCATGTCATCTACCGCAATTGTAATGAAGCAGTTATCTGATCAATATGAGCTACACACCGAACATGGGCGCAATGCCTTTGCCATTTTATTGGCACAGGATTTAGCGGTTATTCCCATGTTAATCGCTATAGCAAGTTTTGCACCGGCTAGCACCGCTGCATCATGGACGGAAGTTTTACTTGCGCTGATGAAAGGGGTTACCGCCATTGTGATCATTATTGCTGCCGGTCGTTGGTTATTACAGCCGGTGCTGAGGCTGATTGCGGCAACACGCCTAGTGGAAACCTTTACGTTAGCGGTCTTATTAATTGCCATCGGTGCTGCATGGCTGACACATGTGCTTGGACTGTCTTTTGTTCTGGGTGCTTTTTTGGCAGGGATGATGCTTGGTGAGACAGAATTTCGCCATCAAATTAAAGTGGAAATTCGCCCATTTAAGGATATTCTATTGGGTCTGTTTTTTATTTCTGTGGGGATGTTGGTGAATGTCGAAAGCTGGTATCACAGCTGGGTGTGGATACTCTTAATGCTGCTGGGTTTTATGTTTGCTAAACCGTTGCTAATTACTCTATTGGCGCGATTGAATAAATCGACATGGAGTATGTCAAGCAAAACCGGGATTATCTTGGCGCAAGGTGGTGAGTTTGGTTTTGCGTTGTTGACCTTAGCACTAACACATCAACTATTGCCTAGCAATTATGGTCAATCAGTGCTTGCTGCATTATTAATTTCAATGGCACTGGCACCGATGATTATTCGCCATAATGAGGTAATCAAAAGGTTTATTTTACGAGTGAATAAAAAGCACAAGCCACAAACAGAATCATCTGTGCTCCAACAGGGTGAGCAGTTAGTTGGTCATGTCATTTTATGTGGTTATGGTCGTGTTGGAGAGCAAATCGCAGCATCACTTTGTGAGCAAGATCAAGCATTTATTGCCTTAGAGCTTAATCCCTATAGTATCAAGCTGGGTAGGAAAATAGGTCATAATGTGACCTATGGTGATGCAGCACATCCGCAAATTTTAGAGGCTGCACGCTGTCGCTATGCTAAAGCCATGGTGATTAGTTTTTATGGTATGCAAGCCACTCAGATGATTTTGCAATATGTCACTCGGCATCACCCGGAATTGAGTATTTTTGTCCGCTGTAAAAATCAGACCGAACTCAGGCAGCTCGAAAGCTATGGCAATGTCCATGCCATTGCAGAGAATGTTGAGGCAGGGAAAGCATTGTGCGCACGACTGGCTAGCACCATTTCATGCTAGACTTCGTGCACAATCACAGGAGTTCAGCACGATGATGAATTTGTTCCGCCTGCAAGACAATCACACCACAGTTAAACGTGAGTTGTTAGCAGGGATAACCACATTCTTTACCATGGCGTATATCATCATTATTGCGCCAATGATGTTAGAGCAAGCTGGGATGAGTCATGGTGCTGCCTTTGTTGCGACTTGCGCGATTGCGGCCTTTGCCAGTGTACTCTCAGGACTGATGTCTAATTTGCCTTTTGCGATGGCCCCAGGTTTGGGCTTGCTGGCATACTTTTCCTATGTGGTGGTTCATCAACCTGGTTTAGATTGGCATTCGGGTTTAGCCGCGGTTTGCCTTTCCGGTATGATTTTCTTTTTGATTACAGTCACCCGTATTCGCGAGTTAATTCTAGCAGCCATTCCACCATCATTGGGGTGTTCAATTGCTGCAGGGATTGGTTTCTTTATTGGGTTTATCGCATTAAAGAATATTGGTTTGGTGGTTGGTAATCATGAAACGTTAGTCGCATTGGGCCAGCTTAGAGCACCATCGATTGCCTTATTTTTCCTTGGGTTTTTTATCATTTCAATTTTAGATTATCGGCAAACGCCTGGTGCCATTTTAATTGGTATGGCCATCACAACGCTACTTGGTATGGCATTTGGTATTACACATTTTCAAGGTTTGATGAGTCTACCACCGAGTATGGCGGAGAATGTTTGGCAAATGCATTTTTCGCCGTTGGCACATTGGCAAGCATTCCCCGTTATTTTTACTTTTTTGATTGTTGCTTTATTTGATAGCACCGGTGCAATGATCGGCCTGTCTCATCAAATGGGTGCTGGGAATAACCGTCAGCAATTCAAACGAATCAATCGCGCTTTGTTCTCAGAGAGTATTGCCACCACCGCAGCTAGCATCATTGGTAGTACGACGGTGTCACCATTTATCGAAAATGCTGCTGGGGTTAAAGCCGGTGGGCGCACAGGGTTAACCGCTATTATTGTTGCCGGGTTATTTTTATTGGCCCTATTTTTCGCACCTTTAGCTAATAGTATCCCAAATTTCGCGACATCTGCGGCGTTGTTTTACGTTTCCTGTATGATGATTAAGCCTTTTGCCAAAGTTGACTGGCATGAGTCGAGTGAATTTATTCCCGCCATCATCACATTGCTGATGATCCCACTCACGTTTTCTATTGCTGATGGCGTTGGCCTTGGTGTGATTTGTTATGTGATGTTGAACCTGGCGTTAAAACGGTGGCGCAAGATCCATCCATTTTTGGCCGTCTTGGCCATCGTGTTTTTGGTCTATTTCCTGATGCCACGAGGTTAGGTTGTACTACAGTGATGCTAATACGGCATCGACATGACCTGGCACCTTAACTTTACGCCATTCATTGCTTAAAACCCCCTCGGGGTTAATCATAAAGGTGCTGCGCTCAATGCCCATATATTTGCGGCCATACATGTTTTTTTCTTTGATCACATCAAATAGATTGCACAATGCACTATCGGCATCTGAAATCAGTTCGAAAGGCATCTCAAATTTAGCCTTAAAATTTTCGTGCGATTTTAAGGAATCACGTGATACGCCAAAAATAACCGCATTGGCATTAGCTAATCGTTGATATTGCGCGGTGAAGTCTTTACTTTCGGTGGTGCAACCCGGTGTATTGTCTTTGGGGTAAAAATACAAAATCACGGTTTTACCTCGGTAGTCGCTTAGTTGCGCTTGTAAGCCAGAGGTTGCTTGAAAAGAAAAATTAGGGACATGATCGCCAATCGTCGGTATTGTCATTTTTAACCTCTCTGTTGGTTGGTTGTCGACCCGATGGATCCACAACATCATCTATTGTCATGATACTTGACAATGTGACTGTCAGCACAGCACACATATGAGACTGTTGCAAACCAATTCCTAACGGCACTAGCGTCATTGAAAAAAATGAAAAACTGCTCGTTTATTAGGTATAAACTCCGCTTTTTTAATTTTTTTCTTCTAGTTATTGCCCGTTATAAACCAGCTCGCAACAGCCCCATCACATACTAAATTGTGATGACTATATCCTACCGTAATCAAAAATTTGCACAAGTTTAAATTCTCGATCACGCAGCTGCAGATTGGCACGTTTCCCTGCTGCTATGGAACCAACTTGATGGTCAATGCCCAATTTTCGTGCGGGGTTGAGGCTAGCCATGTGAACAGCGTCAAGCAATGAGATATTCGTATCGCGACATAAATTCTTCACCGCATGGTCTAAGCGCAAAACACTGCCCGCGAGTGTGCCATTAGCTAGACGAGCCTGACCATTGCTAACAGCGACCTGCTGCCCAGCCAGTGTAAATTGACCATGACCTAAGCCTTGAGCACACATAGCGTCAGTAACCAAAACCAGGCGATCACAGCCCAAAACATTGACGGTCAGTTTTAACATGTCGGGTGCAACATGAATACCATCGGCAATTAATTCAGCACTGATTGATTCACTTAACATCACCGCTGTTGCTAAGCCTGGTTGGCGGTGGTGTAAGCCGCTCATCGCATTATGTAAATGTGTACAGTGATTCACGCCGGCAGCAAAGGCTTGTCGTGCTTGTTGGCAACTGGCATTGGAGTGACCCGCAGAGATAATCAATTGAGGGTCTGTTGTGTGTAGGTAATGAATAAAATCCATTGCGCCAGGCATCTCTGGTGCTAAGGTAATTTGACGGATTACATTGCCCGAGCTTTGTTGCCACTGTGCGAATAGCTTAATATTCGCTGTTTGGATATATCCGCCAGGTTGAGCACCCATTTTTTCTGGGTTGAGAAATGGCCCTTCGAGATGTACGCCCAGTAAATTAGGGGCTACGCCACTCATCTGTGCTTGATGGACTGCCTGCAGTGCCGCTGTTATTGCTTCGTTGCTTGATGTCATTGTGGTGGCCAAGAAACCACCCACACCCTGGGTGGTTAAGTGATGGCTGATTGTTTGCAAACTCTCGATCGATGCATCCATGACATCAACACCGTGACAGCCATGAATATGTAGGTCAATAAAACTGGGGAGTAGACAGTAATCTGATGGCCAACGATAGATCGGCAGTGTTGGGTTGTTATCGTCATCAGGGTAGATCGCTTTGATAACCCCCTTTTTGAGCTCGAGCGTGTGTTGCTCCAGCACGCCATTTTCCGTATAAAGGGATGGGCCGGTGATTTGATAGTGCTGTGGTAGGTTATCGATCATGTTTTATTCGTTCCGATAAGACATCGCCCTGGGGACTATTGCAAACCAATTTCTAGCGGCACTCGTATCGTTGAAAAAAATGAAAAACTGCTCGTTGATTAGGTATAAACGCCGCTTTTTTAATTTTTTTCGTCTAGCTATTGCTCGCTATAAGCCAGCTTGCAACAGTCCCCTTGTATGGCTAGGGCTCTGCCGCATAGACGACATATTGACTAGGGATAAATGAGTCGGCTGTTGATGGCGGATGAGTTTATTATAAGAGAATGAAGAAATATTATATAGGTCTCATGAGTGGCACCAGTTTAGATGGTGTCGATATCGCGATCATGGCATGTGATGAACATCAGTGTGGCTTAATCTATGGTGGTTATCAAGCCTATGCGGATGATTTAAAAGCTGATTTACTGCACATTCAGCACCATCCTGTTCGTTTATCTCAGATTGCCGCGCTTGATCAGCAATTAGCCATCATTTATAGCGATATTGTTCTACAAGCACTCAGTGCCACAGCGATTGATGGTAGGGCCATTGAGGCAATTGGCTGTCATGGGCAAACGATTTTTCATCATCCCGATAAAGGTCAGACATGGCAGTTGGGTGATCCCAACCTGTTAGCTGCCAAGACCCAAATCCGTGTCGTTGCAGATTTTCGACGCAAAGATATGGCCTTTGGTGGTCAAGGTGCGCCGCTAGTACCAGCTTTTCATCAAGCATTATTTGCAGATAAGCAAAAAAAACGCACACTGCTAAATATCGGTGGTATCGCCAATGTGACGGTACTATCACCTTGTCATGATGTCCTTGGTTATGACACAGGACCGGGTAATATGCTAATGGATGCTTGGTCAATGCAGCAAAGACAAATGGCTTATGACGACGGAGGTGTTTGGGCACGATCGGGCAAACTTCATCAGCCACTGCTGACACAACTACTTAACCACCCTTATTTTGCCAGCGCTTGGCCTAAAAGTACGGGGAGAGATACGTTTAATCTGCCATGGCTACAACAGCAGCTCGATCATTTCGCGACAATACCTGCAGCGGATGTGGCCTGTACGTTAACCGAGCTAACGGCAATGTCTATCACACAATCCGTGCAAAAGCATCAAACTCATGGGGAGCTGTTTGTTTGTGGTGGCGGTGTACATAATGCGTTTTTGCTAGAGCGTTTGGCCATACATTTACCTAATATGACGGTGGAGAGCACACAGATGTTGGGTGTTGACCCAGATTATATTGAAGCAATGTGTTTTGCTTGGCTAGCATATCGACGTCTCCAGGGTTTATCGGCCAATCTTCCCCGTGTTACTGGTGCTCGTTGTGATGTGACGTTAGGTGGTGTTTGGCATGGCGATTAATCAACAGCACTTTTGGCAGGCCTATAACACAACGTTCGCCACGCCACTAACAACCGAGCAACCCAATCCCAAAACGGCGGAGTTATCACAACTTGCACAAGCACATTTGCCATCTGCTATTGACCTCATGCAACAAGCTGAGGCGCCGGTTTTTGCTTGCATTGCGCAGCAAGAATCGCTGCTAGCGCAACTAGCAGCCCAATGCCAAGAGGTGTCACAACAAGGACGTATTTTTTTAGTTGGTTGTGGTTCCAGCGGTCGTGCGGCGGCATTGATTGAAGCATTGTCACGACAACAAGGTCTTGCTGACAGTGTTCATAGTGTGATTGCTGGCGGAGATATTGCCTTACTAGAAGCCGTTGAGGGATTTGAGGATGGACAAGCGTTAGCCATTAAGCAATTGCAGCAGCAGGGCTTTAAGGAGAATGATTTATTGATCGGTCTCAGTGCAAGTGGGAGTTCTCCCTTTATTTTATCAGCACTGAATTACGCGGTTGCCCATAGTCACCATGCCCCCTGGTTAGTCCATAGCAACCCGGCGGATCAATTGTTAGCACGTCATCCTAAACATCCATTAGCCGAGAAAATGGTGCACTCTTTGTTGCTTGATGTTGGGCCCATGGCGTTAACAGGCAGTACAAGGCTGCAAGCAACAACGGCACAATGGCTAGCACTAGCACGAGTTTTATTGTTTGACCGCAAGACGTGGCGATCAGAGTTCACAGACTTTAGACAACATTTTTTACAACAAGATTTACGGAGTATGAGTGACCTCATTGCATTTGAAGCACAATGTTATCAACGCCAGCAGCCGGTGTGTTATCGCACATCGTTATCATTAGCTTTGGGTGTGTTAGCCGATCTCACAGAACGTGCGCCAACATTTAACTTGCCAAATTTGGGGCGCGGTGCGTTGTATGGTATAGCTATTGGTGCAGATAAAAGCTTGGCATTAGATCAATTATTACAGCGTCCGAGTTTTTGCTTAAATTGGTCGCAGTTTCCTAACACAATGGCAGATTATTTAGCTGAGCGTCAGCTTCAATCTACCGTCGATAGTGCGCATGGTTTTAATATTGCCCATGATCATCAGCAGTGTTACTTTTCTCTGGATCGACTATCTGCTAGATTGGCACTGCCACAATCAGTAGCCACATTTTGGTCACAATTATGGTTAAAAATCGTATTAAATCTTCATTCAACTTTGTTGATGGGGCGTATGGGGTATTACCAAGGCAATATCATGGTGCAGTTAAAACCGAGTAATGCGAAGTTAGTTGATCGCGCCGTACGCTATGTGTTATTTCGTTTGGCGCAGCACGATCTGTGTGGCGATTATCGGCAAGTTGCGCATTTGGTTTTGGAAAAAACAGCACAGTTACAACCAGGGCAGTCGATTGTTGATTTGGTGTATCGGGAATTCATTGATGAGCCATAGACTCGGTTTTGAGCCTTAGCCTGTGCCAATAAATCAAAGTTTCTTCAAGTAGCAGTTGTGTATTTAAAGCAACCGCTTGTTGCAAGCTGGCCTGTATTTTGTGGCAATGATCTAATAAATTAAACGCTTTGATGGGATCGATGGTTTGCGCATATTGCTGTAGTTGTGGTGCGTAACTCAGGTAACGGAGGTGATCGATGCCAGATTGCGCTTTTAAAACATCTGTTAACGCGTTCACTAACCAATGTAAAACTGTCGTCGCTGGCTGGTCTTTATAGCGTTCGGCTAGTGCAATAGGGTGGGTTCCTGTGAGCAGTTGTGAAATAAATGCCAGTTGTTGACTCAAATTGCCACTGTCTATCATGGCTGGAATTTGTAATGGTGAGCCAGGATTTAACGCCCATAGTTCCGCTAGTGATAAATCGGTTTTTAATGACTGTTGTTCTAGCCAGTGTTGACTTTGTTCCAGCGATGCATGAAATAGCATCATTTGTAAACGGCTACGTACAGTTGCTAGTAGTTGCATGGGTTGAGCGCTGGTTAAGAAAAATACACAGTGTTCGCCAGGCTCTTCAAGTGATTTCAATAGGGCATTACTTGCGGCTGTATTCATTCGCTCGGCATGGTGAATAATGATGACACGATAATCACCTTGTTGCGGACGGCTGGCAATAAAATCGGTTAATTCACGAATCTGATCGACTTTAATCGTTTGTGACTTTCCTTCTGGTTCAATGCAGAGAAAATCTGCGTGTGTGTTAGCAGAGAATAAATGGCAAGCCTTACATTGACCACATGCTTGGTGTTGTGCACACAGCAAATATTGTGCAGCATGGCATGCAAAATGATATTTGCCAAGGCCTACTTGTCCGGCAAATAGTAAGGCATGTGGTTGTTTCTGTTGTTGAAAACGTTGTTCAAACTGTTGCCAGTTTTTTTCTTGCCAGGGGTAAAGGTTTGTCTGCATAATCACTAACCAGAATGCTAATCACTGGCTTTACAGTAGGTCTCTTGAATACCGAATAGAGCCAAGAATAAGCAGATGCCATAAAAAATAGGGATTAAGCTCAGTGAGCGATGGAAGTCCGCCAGAGTATAAGTCACTTGCCCAGGGGCTGCGCCATGACCACTGCCCCAAGAAATCAGTTTGCCAATGAGTGGTTGAACGAGGAATCCACTGGCAACGACAGCCATATTGTTAAAACCAATCGTTGTTGACACCCGTTTGCGTGAACTACCATCTTTGACCACGGCAAAACTTAAAATTTGACCACCAGATCCCATACCAGAGACAAAGAGTAATAAACCCAATATCATCACAGGTAAGTGAGGCACATAAATGACGATGGCCATGCTGACTAGACCAAGTAAGGCCATCAGTGCCATCAGTGGATTACGTCTTCCAATCCAGTCAGAGATACCACCGATGATAGGACTAGCAACACCAATACCCAGCCAGATTAAAGCACATAGCCCTGCAGCTTCGGTGGTGCTCATTTGATAGGCAGTACGAATGAATGGCACGCCCCACAGGGAGGCAAAAGCAGTAATGGGTGCCCAATTAAAAAAGGCATAGAGTCCGGCCATCCACGTTTGGCGCTTTTGACAGATGGCTGTCAGACTGTGCCAAACAGGCTCACTTTGCAGTTCTGCTTGTGGTGCTTGTTTGGGTTTGCGAATAAAAAACCAAATAACTAAAGCAAGCATTAAACCAAAAATCGCGAGAATCCATAAGCTATGGCGCCAACCAAAGTGGTCGACCATCGCGGCAATGGGTAATTCACCAGCCATGCCGCCAATCGCCGCTAGCATTTGGGCTAATCCAGTTAACAGAGCAAAATATCTTGCGGGAAAGTAGCGCGCGGCCACTGTTAACACCGATAAAAATGCAAATGCTGAGCCAAACCCCATCAACAGGCGAGAAACTGAGCCAGTTACAATGCCCTCAGAACTACCAAATAGGGCAACACCCAAACTACAAATTAAAATTGCCGTGGTGACCAACAGGCGAAAATTAGCACGATCATAAAGTAAGCCTGAGGGAATTTGCATCAACGTGTAAGTGACAAAGTAGAAGCCAGAAAGAATGCCTAAACCAAACGCACTCAGTTTCAGTGCCTGGATGAGTTGTGTTGTCATCACGCCTGGGGAAACTTGTAAAGCCATTTCAAAAGCAAGAAAAGTTGCCATCAGAATGAAAATAATAATGGCTTTGGTGTAGTAGGCGGTTGCGTGGGTGCTGTCAGGTTCCATCAGTTTGCAACTGGGTTAATGAATGCGGCCTAATCCTAACCTTTTTTTAGTTTATGGTTCAAGCTGTAGGGTGATGCTATTCGGTATGATATGCTTAAGCGATTTGTTTTTAGCCAAGGATTTAGCGTGCAATCAATCAAGACTGTTCTATTATTAGGCTCTGGTGGACTGAGGATTAGTCAGGCCGGGGAATTTGATTACTCAGGTTCGCAAGCGATCAAAGCCTTAAAAGAAGAAGGCATTCGTGTGTTGTTGGTCAATCCCAATATTGCAACCATTCAAACGGACGCCGAGATGGCGGATGACGTTTATTTGCAGCCATTGAATGTCGATACCGTGACGCAAATTATTGCAAAAGAGAAACCGGATGCCGTGTTATTAAGCTTTGGGGGACAAACAGCGTTAAACCTTGGTCTGGCACTAGAAGATGCCGGTGTATTAAGACAGTACAATGTCAGGGTGTTAGGGTCGAGTACAGACACAATTCGTTTATCAGAAGATCGTGCACGATTTAAGGCAGAGTTAGATAAAATTGGCATCGATAGTGCAAAAAGTTTTGGTGTTGAAACCTTAGATGCTGCACTGGCAGCAGCTAAAGCCGTGGGTTACCCCCTAATGATGCGTTCTGCGTTTTCCTTAGGGGGTTTGGGGTCAGGTATTGTCCGCGATGAAACAGAACTGCGCGATAAAGTGCAAAAGACATTGAGCGTTGCGCCCCAGGTTTTGATTGAAGAAAATTTAATTGGTTGGAGTGAATTTGAATACGAAATTGTGCGTGACTCGGCGGGCAATGTCTTAACGGTTTGCAACATGGAAAACTTTGATCCGATGGGTATCCATACGGGCGAAAGTATCGTTGTCTCCCCATCTCAATCGTTGGATAACCGCGAATACCATCTGCTGCGTAAGGTGGCAATTGATGTTGCCAATCATTTTCATATTGTTGGTGAATGTAATATTCAATATGCCTTTAATCTTGAGACCAGTGAATATCGAGTGATAGAAATCAATCCACGCTTATCACGTTCGAGTGCTCTAGCATCAAAGGCGACTGGCTACCCATTGGCTTTTGTCGCGACAAAATTGGCCTTGGGTTACCAGCTGCATGAGCTGAAAAATAGCGTCACCAAAAAAACTTGTGCTTATTTTGAACCGGCTTTAGATTACATTGTGGTAAAAATTCCCCGTTGGGATACGCATAAATTGAAAGGTGCTGAGCGCTATATTGGCACAGAAATGAAAAGTGTTGGTGAGGTAATGGCCATTGGTCGCTCATTTCCAGAAGCCTTACAAAAAGCCGTTGGAATGTTGAACATTGGTGTTGCGGATATTGATGACTATTGCCAAGCAATTGATGATCTTGAACATGAAATTCAATATGCGACTGACAAACGTTTATTTGCGCTATATCGTTTCTTTAAACAGGGGGGCGATTTGCACCATGCGCATCGATTGTCACAGATTGATTTATGGTTTTTGCATCACGTACAAACAATGGCGTTGTTTGCTAATATCCTAGCATCGGACAAGTTAACTGCCGAGAAACTTAAAACCGCGAAGCAACTCGGTTTTTCTGATCATAGTATCGCGCGTTTAACTCGTCAGCAGACACAGGAAATTCGCGCACAGCGTATTGCCATGGGTATTACACCCGTGGTCAAACAAATCGATACATTGGCTGGTGAATTTGATGCAGAAACCAATTATCTTTATATGACATACCATGGCTGCGAGCATGATTTGCAACCTTCGGCACAAGCCGCAACGATTATTTTGGGCTCAGGGCCGTATAGTATTGGTTCATCAGTTGAATTTGATTGGTCAGGTGTGACGACGTCTCGAACTTTAAAGCAACTTGGCGAAACCGCTATTTTTATCAACGCTAATCCTGAAACCGTGTCTACTGATTATGATGAATCAGATCGTTTGTATTTTGAACAGCTCTCTTTAGAGCGTGTGCAAGATATCGCAGATTTTGAAAATCTGCGCGGAATCATGGTCGGGGTTGGTGGTCAGGTGGCTAATAATCTAGTGATGCCACTGCATCAAGCCGGTTACCCCATTTTAGGCACGCCACCAGAACGAATTAATACGGCCGAAGACCGGGAGAAGTTTTCTTCGCTTTTAAATAGCCTCAATATCGATCAGCCCGCGTGGTGTGCGGCAACGGATTTACATAAAGCCTATGAATTTGCCAATCGTGTGGGTTATCCCGTGTTAATTCGTCCATCTTATGTCTTATCTGGTGCGGCGATGAATGTTGTCTATTCTGAACAAGATATGAAAGATTATCTGGCACAAGCATCTACGGTGTCACCTGATCATCCGGTGGTCGTTTCAGATTTTATTCAAGAAGGCAAAGAGCTTGAGATCGACGGTGTTGCCAATGCGGGCAAGATTGAAATTTATGCCATTTCTGAACATGTTGAAAATGCGGGGGTACATTCGGGTGACGCAACCATTGTCTTGCCACCACAGAACCTCTATTTAGAAACCATTCGCCGTGCCAAACGTATTAGTCGTAAGATTGTTAAAGCCTTAAATATTACTGGCCCCTTTAATATGCAGTTTATTGCGAAAAATAACTGGATTAAAGTTATTGAGTGCAATGTGCGTGCATCACGTTCGTTCCCGTTTGTGTCAAAAGTGACGGGACATAATTTTATTAAGATTGCAACAGAAGTGGTCATGGGATGTTATCAACCAAAGCTCTACAACACCTTAGATTTAGACCACGTTGGTGTCAAATCACCCCAGTTCTCTTATAGCCGTTTAAAAGGTGCTAACCCTGTGGCACATGTTGAAATGGCGTCAACAGGTGAGGTGGCTTGTTTGGGAGACGATCTGCTGGAGGCTTTTTATTTGTCATGGATGGCGACTGAGCAGACAGTCCAGGGTAAGCGTGTATTTGTTAGCATTGCCCAGGATAAAAAACCCCGCCTGCTGGAGCCACTTAAACAATTAGCCCAACAAGGTTGGGAGCTGTATACCACTGCTGGCACATATAACTATTTAGCTATGCATGGGATTGACAGTCATCGTGTTTATAAGGCCAGTGAGACGCTGACACCAAATGTAACGGGTTTGCTGCGTAATCAGCAGGTAGATTTGATTATCAATATTCCACAAGGCAATGCGGTGAGCCATTCAGCACAAGTTACCGATGGATTTACCTTAAGGCGTTTGGCCATTGATCATCATATTCCATTAATCACTAACCTTCAGAGTGCACACTTGATGCTACGTTGTTTGCTGAGCCTTTATGGTAGAATGATTGTTGCAAAGCCGTGGCGTGAGTTTATAGCGGAGTAATTCCATTTTGCAGGACATTGTTGAATCAATCCAATCTTACACAGAATGACGTCGGGCTAATGGATGGCTAGTGATACCTCGTGATTTGTTACGGGTATTGTCATGCCTGAGGATGCTGAAGGGGAGCGCAACGGCCGCACCTTTTAGACGAATGAAGCCGTGAGGAGCTTGCGTTAACCGCGCAGGATTTGCGATTTATGAAAATAATAGTTGTTGGTGCCAGTGGCACGATTGGTCAAGCAGTTTGTGCGGCATTATCAGGTCGTCATGAGCTGGTGAATGTCGGTTTTTCATCGGGTGATTATCAGGTTGATATTGCGGATGAGCAATCCATTATCCAATTATTTGAACAGATTGGTGCCTTTGATGCGTTGATTTCCACCACTGGGAAAGTCCATTTTGGTGAGCTGAGCCAGTTTAATCGTGAGAAGTGGTCAATCGGTTTAGATAATAAGTTGATGGGGCAAGTGAATTTGGTTATGCATGGCTTGAAGTATATCAATGATGGTGGCTCATTCACGCTAACCTCGGGTATTCTCAATCAGGATCCGATTCGCTTTGGTAGTTCGGCAGCCATGGTTAATGGTGCGCTTGAAGGGTTTATTGCCAGTGCAGCGATTGAATTACCAAAACAAGCGCGGATTAATATTGTGAGCCCAACGGTCGTTAAAGAGTCATTGCCAGTTTATCAGCCATATTTTTGGGGTTTTCCTACGGTTGTGGCAGCAGAGGTTGCTCAGGCCTATGTGAAAAGTATTGAAGGCTTGCAAACTGGGCAAATCATTCGTGCGGGTTGGTAGGTAATGGGCGGTTTCCATTTTTTTATGACGGGTTTTCGTTTGGTGATGCAATCCAGAATTCGTCGATTTGTTTATATTCCTCTGCTTATTAATGCCATTTTGTTTATTTGCATCTGGGGTGTCAGTGGACATTTTTTTGCTGAATTCACAGCCTGGCTAAACCATGACTTGCCAAGTTGGTTGCACTGGCTTAGTGGTCTTTTTTGGTTAGTTTATATTGTTCTGGGTTTGCTGATGACAGCGTATATCTTTACTTGGTTAGCTAACCTGATTGCAGCGCCTTTTTATGGCCTATTGTCTGAGCGGATTCAACAATATCTGACGGGTGAGCCATTGCCCGATATGCCTTGGTTTTCGGTTGTTGCTGATGTGCCAAAGGCCTTGACGCGAGAGTGGCAAAAACTAATATATTATTTGCCGCGAGCATTAGGTTTGTTGGTGCTTAGTGTCATTCCCGGGATTAATCTGCTGGTAGCCATTTTATGGTTTTTGTTTGGTTCGTGGATGCAAAGTTTACAATATATTGATTACCCCATGGATAATAATCACCAAACATTTGATGGTGTAAAAACGTGGTTATCAGCACATAAAACCATGAGTTTTAGTTTTGGTCTTAGTGTTATGGTTGCAATGATGGTGCCAGTAATCAACATTGTCGTCATGCCGGCTGCGGTTGCAGGCGCAACGGCTATGCTGGTTCACAGCAGTAAGCGATGAATAGAAAACAGCTGCGTTATCTGGTGGGCACTTATATTGTTGTGCTCGGGGGGTTGTTTTATGCCTACGAGTATTTCTTGCGTGTTGCGCCGAGTGTGATGAGTGCGCAATTAATGCAAGATTTCCACCTCAATGCAGCATGGTTTGGTACGCTCAGTGCTTTTTATTTTTATGCCTATACGCCCATGCAATTATTTATTGGGGTGATTATTGACCGCTTCCGTCCGCGCCATGTGATTGTGTTTGCTGTGGCTTTGTGCGCTGTTGGGAGTTTTTTAATGGCAAGCTCGTCGTCTTATTGGCTTGCTGCAGGGGGTCGGTTTTTGCAAGGATTTGGCTCAGCATTTGCCTTTGTCGGGGCTGTGAAGCTAGCAGCAGTATGGTTGCCTGCGCGTTATTTTGCCCTGTCAGCTGGCGCTGTTGGTTCTCTGGGATTCTTAGGGGCCGGTCTGGGTCAAATGATCATGAGCCAACTCATGACAAGTGATAGTTGGCGCCTGACGATTCAGGTATTTACCGTTTTGGGTGTGTTGCTAATCTTAATGCTGCTTTTATCTTATCTGATGACCTCTCGCATTCAACACCGGCATGCGACTCATCGGGTGGAGTTTGCCAGTGTGCTTGCGCAATTTAAGTCAGTGCTGAAAATACCGTCTGTTTGGCTGGCAGGTGTCTTTGCCGGTTTGATGTTTTTACCGACCTCAGTGTTTGCTGAGCTTTGGGGTGTGCCTTATCTAGAATTGTTTCACCATTACACGGCCGTACAGGCAACAACGGCAACAGGTTCAATTTTTATCGGTTGGGCGATTGGTTCAACGGTGACTGGTGGTTTGTCAGATTATTTCCAAAACCGCGTGTTTTTTATGCGTCTGGGTGCAATCATTGCCTTGTTGTTAGCCATGTTGCTGCTCTATGTTGCCACAGTCCCGTTCTACTGTGTTTGTCTGCTATTTTGCTTATTTGGTGCTGTGTCCGCAGTTGAAACACTGAGTTTTGTGGTGGCGCGTGATGTTTGTCCCTCTCGGTCGGTTGTGGCTACGGCGGTTGCGTTTATTAATTTTTTAACCATGCTGGGGGGCATGATTTTTCAAGGTGGTTTGGGTGAGTTACTCGATGCGGCCGCCAGCAAAGCAGATGTTGCTTCTGGTCATTACACTTTGCAAGCCTATCAGCATGCAATAGTTATTATTCCTATTAGCTTGGCTTTGGCAGCGCTGTTAGCATGGTTTATTCGTGATACCTATCAGCAGAGTGAATCCAGCTTTGAATAATCAGCATAAACGTCGACAACAACGTGCCGATCGCACGGCCAATAGTTATGATCAACATGCCTTTATTGCGCAGGAAATTGGTCAGCGCTTGTTGGATAAACTAGATTTTATTCGTTATCAACCCAAGCAAATTGTAGACCTTGGGTCAGGGTGTGGTACCTTGAGTATGAGTCTGCGTCAGCGATTTAAAAAGGCTACCGTGTATTGTCTAGATTCAGCGCACCAACGATCACTATTGTGTGCAGATCAATATGCGAGACTCAAGCCGGTTACCGCTGATATACATGCCCTACCATTTGCTGATCAATCATTGGATATGGTGTTTTCTAATCAATGTTTTTATTGGGCTAATATAGAGCGAGTCTTTGCTGAAATTAAACGGGTACTTGCCCCTGGTGGATTATTGTTATTTTCAAGTTTAGGCCCTGATACTTTGGGTGCTGTTCATCATGTATTGGGCCAGCGCCATGTTGAACCCTTTGCTGATATGCATGATATTGGTGATGTGTTGCTTAAAACAGAGTTTATCAATCCAGTTATGGATATGGAAAAGCTAACGGTCAATTACACGAGCTTGTACCAGTGGCATCAAGACCTAAAGCAAACGGGAGAAAATGGTGGGCAAAAAAATGTCTTGTTATCCCGAAAAGCCTATCAGCAATTATGCCAACTGTTCCCTGGCGATTTGGAGTATGAGGTTGTTTATGGCCATGCTTGGGGGTCAGCGCCGCAAACTAAAAATACGCCTGGGCTCTTCTCGGTTGCGGTGTCAAAAATTGGCAGACGTCAGCAAGGTTAATCGTTGAGCTTGCGCCGCCGTCCAAAAAAGTTTTTGAGCAGCAGGCTGCATTCGTCAGCCAAAACACCACCAGTCCACTGTGGTTGATGATTAAAATAGGGTCGTTGATAAATTTGATCAACACTGGAAATCACCCCCGTTTTAGGGTCTTTTGCACCAAAAATAATGTGGCTAATTCGTGCATGTACCAGCGCTGAAGCACACATGGCGCAAGGCTCTAGCGTCACATACAGCTCAGCGTTTAATAGCCGATAATTGCTCAACGTTTTCCCTGCTTCGCGTATGGCAATGATTTCTGCGTGTGCGCTGGGGTCATGTTGTGCAATCGGTTGATTAAAACCCTGACCGATGATTTGATTGTCTTTGACAACTACTGCGCCAACGGGCACTTCGCCATAGTTTGCTGCTTGTTGGGCAAGTTCCAATGCATGTTGCATCCAGTGGGACTGCCTGGTATTGGTCATGGCATGAAACGCATAGAAAGATCAACGGCTTGAATATGCTTGGTGATTGCGCCAACAGAAATAAAGTCTACCCCCGTTTGAGCGATGTCAGCAATCGTCTCTAGGGTGACATCACCTGAAACCTCAAGCTGTACATCACCATTGGCAATGACCACAGCTTGTCGCATTGTATTTAAGTCAAAGTTGTCAAGCATAACAATATCAACTTTTGCAGCGATGGCTTGTTCCAATTCACCGAGTGATTCGACTTCAATTTCCAGTGTTTTGCTAGGGGCTAGTTCACGTGCTGCCATGGCGGCTGCAGCAATTGAGCCACAAGCGATAATATGATTTTCTTTAATCAAAAAAGCATCATATAGACCAAGGCGGTGATTATGGCCACCACCACAGCGGACAGCATATTTCTGTGCTTGACGAAACCCTGGAATGGTCTTGCGTGTATCAAGTAATTTGCATTTGGTATGGGCAATAGCCTGTGCATACCGCTGTGTTTGTGTCGCGGTGGCGCTGAGCATTTGTAAAAAATTTAATGCGGTACGTTCTGCGGTAACCAATGCTCTGGCTGTACCCTCAACGTCAAATAAAACCGTTTTAGGCGGAACTTGATCACCCTCGTGGACATGGTATTGAATCATTACCCTCTCGTCGACTTGCTGAAAGCTTTGTTCGACCCAGTCTAAACCACAGATCACCGCATGATCACGGCAGATAACATGTGCTTTGGCTATTTGACTGTCATCAAGTAATAGGGCATTAATATCGCCTGTGCCAATGTCTTCAGCCAATGCAGACTCAACTTGTTTCACGATACTAATCATTGTTGAAATGCCTGCATTCTTTTCAAAGGAACTAGAGCCTGCTTTGCAAGAGTTGGATCAACCGTGATTTCTTGATCGGCACGGTCTAGAACATCTGCCAAATTTTGTAGGCCATTCATTGCCATCCAAGGGCAATGAGCGCAGGAACGACAAGTGGCGCCATGTCCACCTGATAGCGCGGGGATAAAGGTTTTATGCGGTGAGGCTTGTTGCATTTTATAGATAATACCTTTATCGGTAGCCACGATAAACGTTTCGTTTGCTAGATGTTGACTTGCGGCTAATAATTGGGAGGTTGAGCCCACCGCATCAGCGAGCGCAATCACGTCAGCCGGAGATTCTGGATGCACTAAAACCGCCGCATCTTGGTAGGCTTGTTTTAATTGCTGAATGGCCGACGTTTTAAACTCCTCATGCACCATACAAGACCCATGCCACATGACCATGTTGGCACCGGTTTGCTGTTGAATGTAATGACCTAAATAACGATCTGGTGCCCAAAGAATTTTCTCGCCTCGCGCGTCTAGGTGGCGGACCACATCCAAGGCAATGCTCGACGTGACCACCCAATCAGCCTGTGCTTTAACAGCAACAGAGCTGTTGGCATAGACAACAACTTTATGGTCGGGATACTGTGCGCAAAATTGCGTGAACTCATCAGTTGGGCAGCTTAAATCCAGTGAACAAGTTGCCTCAAGTGTTGGCATCAGAATAGTCTTTTCGGGGCTTAATATCTTTGCGGTTTCGCCCATAAAACGCACACCAGCGACGACTAACGTTTGTGCTGAGTGCTTTGCGCCAAAACGTGCCATCTCTAATGAATCAGCAACAATACCACCAGTTTCTTCAGCGAGTTGTTGAATTTGATCATCGACGTAATAATGTGCGACAAGTACCGCATTTTTTTCTATGAGTTGCTGTTTAATTTTATGGCGATAGACATCAGCTTGATCCGTGCTTAGTTTTTCTGGCAAGTGCTGTGGCCAGTGTTGATCAATGCGTTGTTGCTGTGCGGCGATGTTCATAGGCAATTTAAGCAATCAAAGTCCGGGCATGGTAGCGAAGTCGTTGGTTTAACTCAACTGTTTTTTATGCTTGACAGGAGGACTTTCGTGCAAAGTGTGAAAGCCCTGTCAAGCAAATTGTTGAGCTGATTCCTCTAACAGAGGATGGTTTTTGCTAAAAAAGTATATTTTAATGTCAAAAAGTTATTAAAATGAAAAAATATTGTTTATAATTAACAGCATGAAAAGGCATGTTTTTTTGTTATATTTTTTTTCATTTTTTGCAATGATATTGATGCCGCCTGTGTTGGCAGGTCAGCTCCTGGGTGTCAAACTGACAAATGCCAGTGGTAACCTTCTGCAGTCAGGTGATGGTGCGAATCGAATAGAAAATAAACGATTCCATTTGGCCGGTATTTTAAAAAAGTCAACAGACCGCCAGGGTTATCACAATATCAAAAATTTGAATGCCCTAGGATCACCAATCCAATTTAATACGTTACTAGCAGATGGTAGCAACTCCCCATATAACTTAGTCACCAACAATAGTTTTGACCCCAAGACACACCGGTTACGTTCAATAGAACAAGCGGGTTATCAGAACAGCTATCAATATCTGACCAATGGTAGTTTGGCTGTTGAGACGATCATACATGCGCGCGGTGCACGATATCAATATCACCAGTTTTACGACCCTTATCAAGGGCATTTACTCAATTGGCGAGACCAAGCAGGAAAACAAAACAAAGTCATTCAATATCATGCTTTGGGTGTTAAACAATCCAGCTTTTTAAATCATCTGGGTCAAGCAGAGATGATAACACAGGGCTACGATGTCTATGGGCGAAAAACAGGGGTTGTTCATCAGAATGGGCTTGCGCAAACACGGCAGTACAATATATTTGGCCAAGTAAGTGATTTAATTATTTCATCTAAAGGTGGCTCGCAATTAGATTATCATTATGACTACGACGTGAATGGTAACCTGAAACAAACGCAGCTAACCAGTCATGTTGTTGGTCAGGTGAAAAAAATGTTGACCACACAGTACAGTTACAATCGCTTAAATCAATTGATTCGTTATCAAGCTACTCAAGACAGTGATGTCAGTTTATTGCCAACAGATCGTTATAACCATTTTATCCAAGCACAGACATTTTCTTATACGCCTAATGGGAGTATTGCCCAAATCAATAGTGATTTCATTGATCACATGGGTCAACCAATGGCAGGAGATGATGCAGTCTACACTTATGATTTGGTTCATGGTTATCCTGATCGTGTTTTGTCGATTAGTCATACAAATCCTGATATGTTGAATTATGAAAAAACGGTTGGTGGCCCTCATAACTACCGTTATGATGCTAATAACAATATAGAAATGGATCGTTATGGTACTCGTTACACATACAATCCTTTGAACCAATTGGTTAGCTTAAATTCAGCCATAAGTGATGGTAAACAGGTTGACAATACGTATGCGTACGCAGCAGATGGTAAGCTAGCTTGGCAAAGCTCGAAGCTTAATAATGTGCTAGCGCCTAGTGTTGATTATTTTTATGCCGGTGATCAGTTGATCCACCAAACTCAAGCAGCAATAAAAACCGATTTAATCGGCCCTGCGACTGTTATTCATGGTGGTAACAACCCGCAAACACAGTATATGTTTTCTGCACATCAAGGTGTGGGGGCGGTCTTCAATGATCAGCAACATATGGTTGCTCAATATACTTACAGCCCTTATGGCCTGAAAAATAATATTATGCAGCGCAATAAAACCTTATCTAACCCCAGTGAGCAACGATCAGCGTTGCATATCAACGATAACCAAACAACGTATACCGATCAGCAACAGGACAGTTCGACAGGGTTGCTATTATTTGGCGGTTATCGTCATTTTGATCCCAGTGCGGCTATATTTATAAAAAGGGATTCCTTTGGTCCCTTCACGAAGGCTGGGCCGAATAGCTTTGCCTATGCTCAGGCTAACCCAATAAAATTTAAAGATCCCAGTGGCCATTTTAGTGTTAAGGGGTTCTTTGAAAATGTGGGGCTTAATACCGCCATATTTGGGCTTGGTTTCATTGCTAATATTGCGAGTCCGTTGACTGATGGTCTTGGCCCTGTTTTATCACCATTAGGTCAAGGCTCAACTGCGGGATCGATAACTGGTGGTCTCACGAATAAAATTCATAAGAAAAGTACAGCCAAAGGCATTGAAGTGGGTGCTGTTACCGGCACAGCTGTTGTGGCAACAGCCCCCATTTTAGGGATGGCACCTGAATTAGCACCGGAAGCATTTGCTGCCTTCAGTGCTGGTACAGCGACGATGGCAGAGGCAACAACTGTTTCATTGGCTAATATCGGTGCAGCCGTCACGTCAGCTGATCTGTCTGACATCGCTGATCAAGGGGCAGATGATCTGATTAAGCACCATGCTAATTGGGCAAAGTCTCTTCTTGTATCCAATATCATCAGTGCGGGTATGAGTGTTGCAATGCTTGGTTTGTCACAGGCGTATTCGGTTTGGGAAAGCTCTGAGTTAAAGGTGTTATGGGCTGCACGAAAATTAATATCGCCAATAAACGCAATAAAAATCGCCAAACGCTTTTATACAATATACTTTAAATTAAAATTGGCATCATTCATATTCAGTCCAAGTGAGGAGGGATTAAACCTTGATGCTGGCAGTTATTTTGCTGAGCACTATGGTTTTAGTGATAGTGAGGCTTCGGATATGCTTAGGACGCTCAGGAGTGGTTCAACTGAAGATATTGACAAAAAAGTTTACGGTCGGCTTATGATGAATAGTATTTTGAAAGTGAAAAATCCCATGCCAATGCTAACAGATTTGAAGGCAGGTCAGATTGACTTAGATAGTGCGACCAAAACCTTAATCAGTTATGGTGGAGGAAAAGGGCAATCATTTCAGTCAGGTGTGCTTGCCGATTTAAAAATTATTCGTGGTTTACATGCTGCCATTGCAAACCCCGGTGAGGTCGGAACGTTAAATAACACGGTTTCTAGCGCCTCAAGTGCTATTGCGCGGACCTTCCCTGGATTGGCATAATTCTAATATATAAGCGGTTTTCATTTTTTCAACAAGGCTTAGTGGCGCCAGAAATTAGTTGGCAACAGTCCGATTAAGCACCGTAAAATAGGCTGATATGTGATTTTAGGATAAGATCTAGATGATAAATCCTATCATGACTGAATATGATTAAACTTGCGGTTATTGGGAACCCTATTGCTCATAGCTTATCGCCTGGTATTCATCAGCAATTTGCAAAACAATACCCTGTGGTCATTGATTACCAAAAAATATTGACGACAGAACAGGATTTGACAAAGCTTATTCAGCACTTAGTCGCAACAGGGTATCGTGGGTGTAATATTACCTTACCATTTAAACAGTTAGCTTGTGGGCTTGTCGATCAATTAAGCGAACGCGCACAAGCGGCGCATGCCGTGAATACGCTTATTTTTGAAAGCGGTAAAGTCTTAGGTGATAATACTGACGGTATTGGTTTCCTTCGAGATTTAACGGATCATCAGCGAATTAAATTATCGGATCGACACATTTTGTTGTTGGGTGCCGGGGGCGCAGCACATGGTGTGGCTCAAGCATTAACAACACAGGCTATTGGATCATTGCATATTGCCAATCGTCATATTGATCGGGCACATTCTTTGGCTAAACAGTTGGGAGATCAAGTCGCAGTGACGTATTCTAATTACCAAGATATCCCCAATAGATACTTTGATTTAGTTGTTGATGCAACCTCACAGTATGCCGCTGCACGGGCGGCGTTTGCCACGAATTCACAGTGGGCGTTTTACTATGATCTACGCTATTACACCAAACTCGAACAAGAATTACCCTGGATCAAAGATATACCATATGCTCATGGCTATGGTATGTTAGTTGCACAAGCTGCTGAAAGTTTTTATCAATGGACTGGGCTAAGGCCGAGGATAAGCCCGGAAGCAATAAAGGGATATGAAGGAAACCATTGTGGGGAATAAGATATGCAAAGAAAAAAATTACTGACGGGTTTTTTATTGCCTGTTGATCTGAGTCTCACTTGTTATCACATGGTGTAAAATTTGCAGCTTAGTCACGGTAAACTCACCGACCTTGATGGCATTGGCCCCAAATTGGCAGAACAGCTGCAAAGGTTGGCGATACAGTGTCCGCGTGATTTGTTGTTTCATCTGCCACGAGCCTATGATGATCGTACGCAATTAAGACCTTTGTCGCACTTGCGTTTTGGCCAACGTGCTCTCGTCCAGGGTGAGATTATTGATGTTGACATCCAGCGCGGGCGTCGGCAATCGTTATTGTGTACGATTGCTCAAGGTTCACAGTTTTTAACGATTCGTTTATTCCATTTTAATTATCGTCAACATCAGCAAATGGAAGTCGGTAAGATCTTGCGTGCTTTTGGTGAGGTGCGTTTTTCACAAGATCATCGGGAAATGGTGCATCCAGAGTACCGTGTTTTTGAATCAGGTCATGAGCCGCCGCTCGAGAAATCATTGCGTCCCTTGTACCCAACCACCGAAGGCTTAAGCCAAAATCGGCTCTATAAAATCATTGAGCAAGTGCTGTCTTGTTGTGATGAGCAGTCTTTACCGGAGTTGCTGCCGTCGGCTTTGGCGAAAGATCTGATGAGCCTTAACGCTGCATTGCAAATTATTCATCGGCCGGCACCCGGTGTGAATATCGAGCAGTTACAGGCTGGACGGCACCCGGCTCAACAGCGGTTGGCATTTGAAGAATTATTGGCCCATCGTTTAAGTCTACGAATGATACGTAGTCAAGAGATGATCAAGCAAGCACCAAGACTGGCCGCTGATCAACAATTGACGCCAAGGTTATTAAAACAATTGCCCTTTAGGTTAACTGGCGCTCAACAGCGCGTTGTGCAGGAGATTTCAACCGATTTAAATTCAGGTAAAGCCATGTTGCGCTTGTTACAAGGTGATGTAGGTTCTGGCAAAACCTTAGTGGCACAATTAGCGGCTTTGCAAGCTGTGAGCAACCATATGCAAGCGGCGGTTATGGCACCAACGGAGATTTTAGCTGAGCAACACTATCAACATTTTTGTGCAACACTTGAGCCACTTGGCGTTAAAGTCGTTTGGCTTGCCAGCAAAATGAAAGGGCGTGATAAAAAACAAACGCTGGCGGCATTAGCCGATGGTCATGGACAAATTGCCATTGGTACGCAAGCGTTATTCCAAGATGGCGTGCTATTCAAAAAGTTAGCATTAGTCATTATCGATGAGCAGCATCGTTTTGGCGTTGAGCAGCGTCGTGCCTTACAGCAGAAAGGTCTAGCGAGTGGGGAACAAACGCATCAGTTGGTCATGACAGCAACACCAATTCCTCGCACGTTAGCAATGACTGCCTATGCTGATTTAGATATTTCGATTATCGATCAATTGCCACCAGGACGCACACCGGTGAAGACGGCGGTATTGCCAGATACTCGCCGTGCTGACGTGATTGATCGTGTGCGCCAAGCCTGCGCTCATGGTCGTCAGGCTTATTGGGTGTGTACCCTGATTGAGGAATCAGAGGTATTGACCTGCCAGGCAGCAGAAGAAACCGCGCGATATCTGCTCGAGGAATTAAAACCACTACGTGTCGGCTTGGTGCATGGGCGAATGAAACCGGCAGAGAAAGCACAAGTGATGGATGATTTTAAACAGCATCAGTTAGATGTCTTGGTGGCGACAACGGTTATTGAGGTTGGGGTCAATGTGCCCAATGCGAGTTTGATGATTATTGAAAATCCAGAGCGTTTGGGTTTATCACAGATCCACCAGTTGCGCGGCCGTGTCGGTCGAGGCAGTACGGTCAGTTATTGCGTATTGATGTACCAAAGTCCACTATCAAAAAATGCGCAAGCACGATTGCATATTATTCGTCAATCTAATGATGGTTTTGCTTTGGCTGAGGAAGATCTGAAATTACGTGGGCCGGGGGAATTGTTAGGGACGCGGCAGACTGGGGCCTTGGGCTTTCGTATTGCCGATGTATTGCGTGATCAGGCATTGCTACCACAAGTACAGCAAGTAGCAGCGCACATTATTCAGAATCAACCAGATTTAGTCCAACCACTAATGCAACGTTGGTTCGGTGATGTTGCCGCATACCGTCGAGTTTAGATTGCACCTAATAAATGAGCAGTTTTTCATTTTTTTCAACGACGCTAGTGCCGTTAGAAATTGGTTTGCAACAGTCCCTGAATTGATTGTGCCAGAAACCCAAAGTGAGAAAGACTTGATCCCAATAAACTTCCTAGGCTCGCCACACCGCTTCAACCGTTGGCAGTTGTGCAATAAGGTCCTTTAATCTTGCCACTTGATCAAGATTATTCACTTCGAGTGTTAAGTCAAATACGCCACCGCCATCACGTTTATTAATATGTGTTTGTAGTCCTAAAACCGCCACTTTTTCATTAGCTAATAAGGTGGTAACATCTTTTAACACGCCTACTTGGTCGTGCACTTTGACTTTGATATCGACTGCATTAGATTGCGCACTGCCTGACCATTCCACGGGGACTAAACGCGCCTGGCATGCCGTGGATAGATTTTGCATGTTGACACAATCCTGGCGATGTACGCTAATGCCACGACCTTGGGTAATATAGCCAACCACAGCATCACCAATCACGGGTTTACAGCAGCCAGCCGAATGTGACAGTAAGTTATCGACACCATGAATCACCACGTCACTGTGTTTTTTCTGGGGTTTTTTCCTAATCGCTATCTGTGGCTCATCAACCGTTTTTACTTCGAGTGTGCCATGGCAAAATAACTCACGAGCTTGTGTGGCTGCCTGTTGTAATCGTACATCACCGGTCGCAATGGCTGCGTATAAATCATCAGCGTCGTGCACATTAAAATGTTTCGCCAGCTGTTCAAAGTCAACTTGCTTTAGCTCAGCTTTGGTAAACGCTTTGATTAAGATTGCTTTACCATTGGCTGTTTTTTCTGCTTTATTGAGTTGACGGAACCAATGCTGCAACTTGCTGCGTGCACGTGCACTGTAGATGTAACAGGGCTCTGCCTGCAGCCAATCACGACTGGGTTTGCTTTCCTTGCCAGTGATAATTTCAACACGATCGCCGGTTTCCACTTGCGTAATGAGCGGCACCATTTTGTCGTTGATCTTTGCACCACGGCAACGATGTCCCACTTCTGTGTGGACATGATAAGCGAAATCAATGGGTGTTGAGCCTTTGGGTAAATCAATCACGGCACCTTGCGGAGTAAAGACATAGACGCGATCATCCATGACCTTACTACGCAAAGATTCAATGCGTTCATCATCACCAGCCAACTCTTTTTGCCATTCAAGCAAGTTACGCAACCAATTAATGCGGTTTTCAAAACTGGCATCACGTGCTGAACCTTCTTTATATCGCCAGTGTGCAGCGACACCCATTTCAGATTCTTCATGCATGGCAAAGGTACGGATTTGAATTTCAATGGGTTTATCTTGCGGCCCGAGAATCACTGCATGAATCGACCGATAGCCATTGGCTTTTGGTGTGGCGATGTAGTCATCAAATTCCTCCGGTACGGTATGCCAGGTGTTGGTAATCGAGCTTAAGATCTGATAGCAATCGGCTATATTAGGCACTAATACCCGCATGGCACGGATATCATACAGTTGATCAAAGCGCTGTTGCTTCCGTGTCATTTTGCGCCAGATACTATAGATATGCTTAACTCGACCACTGATGTCAGCACGGATACCAAGCTCATCAAGCATTCTCTGCAGTGCTGACATCATATCAGCCATATATTTTTCGCGGTCAAGACGGCGCTCATTGAGGCTGTGAGTAATCGCTTTATATGCCTTGGGTTGAAGCACTTGGAATGTTAGGTCTTCCATTTCCCATTTGATCTGACCTATGCCCAAGCGATTAGCCAATGGGGCATAAATACTCATGACCTCATGAGCGACCATTTGCCGACGTTTAGGCGATAAATATTTGCGATGGCGCATGACACATAAACGTTCAGCTAATTTAACTAGCACAACACGGACATCATTAATCATGGCCAATAGCATGCGACGTAAACGATCAATCTGAGCCTGTTCAGCTTCTGCGGTCTTTTGCCGTTTTAGATTTTCACCAACGTGCATGGCCTCTGCATCACGCACAATATGCGCAATTTCGCTGCCAAATAGCGTTTTTAACTTGGGGTGATCAACCGCTTTTTCGCTGTATAATCCAAATAACATCGCTGCGGCAATTGTTTGGTAGTCGGTATTGAGTTCATATAGTATGGCGGCCATTTCAACACCAAACTGTGCAGCATCCTCAAAAAAAGCGGATTGAATGTCGTGGCCGTGTTGTTGTGCTAAATCAAAGCAAGCCTTAATTTTTTCAAATGCATTACTTGGAAAACGTCGTGATAATACCGGCAAAAATAAGTTGGCATCTACTTGACCATCATCATCTAATGGGATTTGATTGCTTACTTGTACCATATGCATTTTCCTTAGGCTGATATGGCTATAACCACTGTAAACCGCATTTTAACATGAGAGGGCCCTTAGCATCACCAGATCAAGTACCAAAATATCATCAAATTGAATCCCGGCTATTTATCATACAAAAGCCCTTTTTATCAGGAGTTTCGCGGTGGCGAAGATCCTTCCAGAGATAAAATTTCGCCTAGGCCAAGTAAATTGGTGTCTACGTCGATTAAGAGGCTGTTGCAAAGCGTTTCCGGACAAAGTGCGAAAGATATAGAGTGGTAATGACGATATTGAACAAATAAAAAGTTTCAGTACAATTAGCCCAGCTGTTTTGCTTTTTTTAGCTGACAGTGCATTAAACAAACTTTTAAAAGGAGAATTTAATGACAGGAAAATGTTCTGTTCTCGGCGCGATTGTAATGATCTTGATGATTGTAGGCTCACTGAATTGGGGTTTGGTTGGTCTTTTTGATTTTAATTTAGTGACTTTTTTGTTCCATAAAGTCGCAATTGTTGAACGCGTTGTTTATATCGTGGTTGGTTTGGCTGGCCTTTATGGTATCTATATGCTTTGTTCTTGCAAAAGTGGTTGCAAGTAAACCCCACGATTAATATTCGCATTAAGAACCCGGGAATATCCGGGTTTTTTTTGTAAAAAAATTTGCACAATGACCATAAGCCAACTAGGCTTTTTATGAACAAATAGAAAATTGTGGGAGTTTTTATGAAAAAAATTTTATGTGGCTCTATAGCTGCTTTGTATATGACAGGCGCTATGGGAGTCTATGCAAATGATCATGGTCAATGCGTAACAATTAGCGGTGTTACTGTCACAAAAAATGCCAACCCAGCACCTGGCTGTATTAAATTAGTCAATGGAGCATATCAAGTTGATTCTGGTGAGATGCTGCAGCAAACAGCTTCTTCTAAAACCAAAATTATTCTATCAGATTATGGTAAAAATACAGTGATTATAAAGCCAGAAAATTCCAGTACACCGATTAAAGTGGAATGTAATACTCTTGAAGGTTGGAGTGGTATTCCTGGCGGGGCTTATTGCGCTTAAGCCGACGCTATCGGCCCATTTTTTGGTTTCTGACTAACTCCAACAACCGAATCTTCGCTAATGCTTCATTGAGCTCTTGATAGGTTTGTTGGTAATCAATGTCTCCTTTATTTGCAAGAAGCTTGCGTGCGTGTTCCTGCGCACGTTTTGCTTCTGCTTCATTGACATCTTGCGGACGTTCGACAGTATCAGCCAGTACAATCACATGGTCTGGTTGAATTTCTAAGGTGCCACCACAGACATATAGCAGTTCTTCTTTACCTGAAGTCAGTTCAATACGTAGGGTGCTTGGCGCCAAACTGGTTAATAGCTGCGCATGACCGGGTTCAATACCGATCTCACCCTCCGTTCCTTTCGCAGTAACACGACAAACTTTGCCAGAATAGACTTCACCTTCTGGGCTGACGACATCAAGTTGTAATAGTTTTTCTGACATAATTTACCTTAGTCGCTAACTTTTTCTAGTTGACTTATCTCCCCAAAACGTCATTCTCACACAGGCGGGAATCCAGATTTCTCAGATCAATGTTTGACCATGTAGCAATCAAGCTACTGGAGTCTCTGTGTCCGCGACCATGACTTTTCAACAGGAATGGGACTAAATAGTTATAATGTGTCCGACTTTGCAATGGCTTCTTCAATCGAACCGACCATATAAAACGCTTGCTCTGGCAAATGATCATATTCACCTTCAACAATCCCTTTAAAATCACGCAGTGTTTCTTTTAAGGGGACAAATTTACCTGGGGCACCGGTAAAGACCTCGGCAACAAAGAAAGGTTGTGATAAAAAGCGTTCAATCTTGCGCGCACGTGCAACGGTTAATTTATCGTCATCAGATAATTCATCCATGCCTAAAATTGCAATAATATCTTTCAATTCTTTATAACGCTGCAAAGTTTTTTGTACAGCACGGGCAATATCATAATGTTCTTGACCAACCACGAGAGGATCTAATTGGCGACTGGTTGAATCCAATGGGTCAACTGCAGGATAAATACCAAGTTCGGCAATTTGACGCGAGAGAACAATGGTTGCATCTAAGTGCGAGAAAGTTGTTGCGGGTGATGGGTCAGTTAAATCATCTGCTGGGACATAAACAGCTTGTACCGAGGTAATGGAGCCGGTGCGTGTTGACGTGATACGTTCTTGCAATACGCCCATTTCTTCAGCCAGGGTTGGTTGGTAACCGACTGCCGAAGGCATACGACCCAGCAGCGCGGATACTTCCGTGCCAGCCAATGTATAGCGATAAATATTATCGATAAAGAATAAAACGTCACGCCCTTCGTCACGGAAGCCTTCGGCCATGGTTAAGCCAGTGAGAGCAACACGCAAACGACAGCCTGGTGGCTCATTCATCTGGCCATAAACTAGGGATACTTTATCAAGGACGTTAGATTCTTTCATTTCGTGGTAAAAATCATTCCCTTCACGAGTCCGCTCACCAACACCGGCAAATACCGAATAGCCTTGGTGCTCGGTGGCAATATTGTTAATCAACTCCATCATGGTCACAGTTTTACCAACACCAGCACCACCAAATAAACCGACTTTACCACCCTTGGCAAACGGACAAATAAGATCGATAACTTTAATCCCCGTTTCTAACACCTCTTGACTTAGCGCTTGATCTTGAAAGCTTGGCGCTTTACGATGAATTGGCATTTTGTTAGCACTTTCAATATCACTTTTGCCATCAACTGGCTTACCCAATACATCGACAATTCGACCGAGAGTTTTTGGCCCAACAGGGACTTTAATCGGGTCACCCGTTGCGGTCACTTTTAAACCACGGCATAAACCGCCGACTGTACCCATCGCAATGGTGCGTACAACACCATCACCCATTTGCTGTTGCACTTCCAGGGTTAAATCGATTTCATCGACAAGTAAAGCATCATATATTTTAGGTACATGATCCCGTGGAAATTCAACATCGATGACTGCCCCAATAACTTGGGTAATCGTGCCCATTATTGTTGCTTTTTTTTCTGCTGGTGTTTGATCTACTGTATCTGCCATTTTTCTTCTCTTATTCAAGCTGTTATGTTGATTGTTTTTTGGTGCCTTAACGTGATGAATCAATAGCTTCCGCGCCTGAAACAATTTCCGCCAATTCTTTTGTGATCGCCGCTTGTCTTGCTTTGTTATATTGCAATTTTAAATCATCAATCACTTGCATGGCATTATCTGTGGCGTTTTTCATTGCTAGCATTCGCGCAGCTTGTTCACAGGCAATATTTTCAACGACACCTTGATATACTTGTGATTCGATATAGCGAACCAATAAGGTATCTAGTAAAGCTTTAGCGCCGGGTTCATAAATATAGTCCCAACGTTGACGTTCGCCTTCTACGGGGACTACCGGTAATAATTGACGACAAAACGGGTTCTGTTTAATCGTGCTGACAAATTCGTTAGCACACAAAAATAAACGATCAATCTTGCTGTCATCATAGGCATCAAGCATGACTTTCACTGCGCCAATTAAGTCTTTCGTTGTTGGTGTATCGCCGATGTGATTGCGCGCTGCAACCACATGAGAGCCAATACGTTGAAAGAACATTTCGCCTCGATGACCAATTACAGCAACATCGACTTCAATATCATTTTCTGCAAAGTTTTTCATCGCTTTAATGGCGGTTTTAAATAGGTTGGTATTTAAACCTCCACATAAACCCCGATCGGTACTCACAACAATGAACCCAACCCGTTTAATCGGGCGATCATTTAAATAAGCATGGTGGTATTCAGGGTGTGCGCGAGATAAGTGATGAATAATATCTAAAGCGCGCATGGCATAAGGTTTGCTCGCTTCCATCCGGTTGCGCGCACGACGCATCTTACTGGCAGCAATCATCTCCATCGCGCGAGTAATTTTCTTTGTTGATTGTACGCTGCCAATGCGGCCACGAATTTCCTTTGAAGTTGCCATCAATCGTTACCAAGTTTGTGTCTTGACAAAATCTTGCAGTGCATGGCGTAAGGCTTCATCAACGTCGGCAGTTAATTCAGGTTTGTTATCAATTTGCTTCATCAAATTTGCTTGCTGATCATTCATGTAGGCATGTAGTGCTTTTTCAAATGGCACCACATCGGTTAATTGTAAGTCATCTAAGAAGCCTTTTTCTGCAGCATACAAGGACACTGCCATTTCAGATACCGATAAGGGGGCGTATTGTTTTTGCTTGGTTAGTTCAGTGACGCGCTGACCACGTTCTAATTGTTTGCGAGTTGCTTCATCTAAGTCAGAGGCAAACTGTGCAAAGGCTTCTAGTTCACGATATTGTGCCAAGCTTAAGCGCACGCCACCACCTAATTTTTTAATAATTTTAGTCTGTGCTGCGCCACCGACACGGGAGACGGATGCCCCAGCATTAATGGCGGGTCGAACTCCGGCGTTAAATAACCCGGTCTCTAAGAAAATTTGACCATCGGTAATTGAAATGACGTTAGTTGGAATAAATGCAGAAATATCTCCTGCCTGGGTTTCAATAATTGGTAGGGCGGTCAATGAGCCGGTACGACCACGCACAGCACCTTTGGTCATTTCTTCAACATAATCTTCATTAACACGTGCTGCACGTTCAAGCAAGCGAGAATGCAAATAGAAAACATCACCAGGATACGCTTCGCGCCCTGGTGGGCGGCGAAGTAATAGGGAAATTTGACGATAGGCCCAGGCTTGTTTGGTTAGGTCATCGTAAACAATCAGCGCATCATCACCACGATCACGGAAATACTCACCCATGGTGCAACCACTATACGGGGCTAAATATTGCAGTGCTGCTGCCTCACTGGCGCTGGCAACCACCACGATGGTGTGCTTAAGTGCGTCATGTTCTTCAAGTTTGCGTACCACACCCGCAACGGAGGAGGCTTTTTGGCCAATGGCGACATAAATGCATTTCACTCCGGTGTCCCGTTGGTTAATGATTGCATCAACAGCAACCGCGGTTTTGCCGGTTTGACGATCACCAATAATCAATTCCCGCTGGCCACGACCGATGGGCACCATTGCGTCGATAGCTTTCAGGCCGGTTTGTAGTGGTTGGTCAACACTTTTACGTGTGATGACTCCCGGTGCAACCTTTTCTACTGGGGCACGTTCTTTTGTTTCAACAGGGCCTTTGCCATCAATTGGGTTGCCCAACGCATCAACTACACGCCCTAAAAGGGCCTCACCGACTGGTACGTCGATGATACGACCGGTGCATTGTACTTTTTGTCCTTCGCTAATGCCTTCAGCATCACCGAGCACCACGACTGACACAGTGTCTTGTTCCAGATTTAAGGCAATGCCATAACAGTCTTCAGAAAAGGCAATGACTTCGCCATAAGCAACCTTGGTTAAACCATAAACGCGAATAATCCCGTCTCGAGCGCTGATGACTGTGCCCTCGGTGCGTACTTCGGCAGAAAAGTCGAAGTTACTAATTTTCTTTTTCAGAATATCGGTGATTTCACTGGGATTTAATGTCATCGGTTGTTCCTTTTTATACAACAATCTGCTGATTACGTAATTGCGTGCGAAGTTGTTTTAATTGCGTTTGTAGTGAGCCATCAATGACTTGATCACCAATACGCAGCACACCACCGGCTAGCAAGTCTGGGTTCACTTGGTAGCTGACTTCCAGACGGCCTTGATCGGTTGCCAAGCTAGCACTAATTGATTTTTGCAATGCCTCGGTTAACGGCATCGCTGTGGTCATTTCTGCTTTTTGTACGCCATGCTGTTTTTGCAGTTCTTCGATAAATAGTTGATAAATGCTATTGATCAATGCCAAACGCCGATGTTGTGCCAAAATATCAATCAAACCATCAACATGCTGGTCAATACAAAAAGTTTTGAGGCATGCAGCCAGTTGCTTCTGGTCTACTACCGGCGCATTCAATGCAGCCTGTAATTCAGGTGTGCTCACTAGCTCTACCAATGACTTTAAAGCATCTAACCACTGTTTTGAATCACCCAGTTCAAGCAATGCTTTGACATAAGCTCGAGCAATTGTTTTGCTCATGCGCGAAACTCTCCTGCCAATTCTTTGGCTAGTTCGTCGTTGTAGGCCTGATTCACTTCACGGCGTAATAATTTACCTGTAGCTTGTAAGGTCAGTTCAATGACATGTTGCTGTAGTTGTTCTTGTGCAGAATTCATTTTCTGTGCGATTTCTTCTTCCGCATGACGGCGCATATGTTCGGCGAGATTACGGGCATCCAGTTGCGCTTGCTCATCAATTTGATGTGCACGATGATTGGCTTGTTTAATAATGACAGATGCTTGTTCGCGCGCTTCGGTAATAATGGCTTTAGCTTTACGCTCAGCAATTTCCAGCTCACGTTCGCCCTGTTTAGCCGCAGCAAGACCTTCGGCAATCTTTTGCTGGCGTTCTTTCAAAGCACGCATAATCGGCGGCCATACCAGTTTCATGGTGAAAATCACAAATAAAATAAAGGTGATTAACTGGCCGATTAGAGTGATATTGATATTCATAAAATCGCGCTCGCCTTAAATCTTACTGACCGTGCTGAGTCGAAACTTGTGCGGTTGGAGCTTTTGCTGCCGCTGCTTTTACGCTTGCTGCAAATGGGTTTGCGAAGATAAATAATAGTGCAATCGCTACCCCAATCATTGCCACAGCATCCAGCAGACCAGCAACAATAAACATTTTGATTTGTAAGGTTGGAATCATCTCAGGTTGGCGAGCAGAACCTTCTAAGAATCGGCCGCCTAAAATACCAAAGCCAATGGCGGTGCCTAATGCGCCTAGGCCAATTAAAATAGCCGCAGCAATCGCGGTCATTCCGTTTAAGTGAGCTAAAACAGCAGCTAATGTCATGGTTCGTTTCTCCTAATGATCATGAGGTTGGGATGCTAAACTTAAATAAACAATGGTTAGCATCATAAAGATAAAGGCTTGTAAGACAATAATCAAAATATGGAAAATTGACCAAGCCAAACCGACGGGCCATTGTGCCCACCACGGCAATAATGCCGCAATTAAAATGAAAATTAATTCACCGGCATAGAGGTTGCCAAATAGTCGTAAAGATAAAGAAATGGGTTTGGCACATTCTTCAACAATTTTTAATGCAAAGTTCACGGGTATAAATACCCAGTGGTTAAACGGATGCAAGGTAAACTCTTTGGCCATGCCCTTGATGCCTTTAGCACGAAAGCCATAAATAAACAGCAAAATAAACACGGCTAATGCCATCGCACCTGTTGCATTAACATCGGCAGTTGCGACAATACGAAATTTCTCAATACCAAATAGTGTGGCGATTTGTGGGAATAAATCGACGGGTATGATATCCATGGTATTCATCAAAAACACCCAGATGAAAATAGTCAGTGCTAAAGGGGCGATCAAGCGACTCTCACTGTGGTAAGTATCTTTTACTTGCCGATCAATCATCGAGACCATTATTTCAACAAAATTTTGCCAACCGGCGGGGAGTCCGGACGTCGCCTTGCGTGCAACGAGCCAAAAAAGCAATAAGAATCCAGCGCCTAGGACAATGGAAAATAACAGCGTATCCACGTGTAAATTCCAAAAGCCACCAGCGCTATCAAAATGTCCGGTTTTTAGATCAAATGTCCAATGCTGTAAATGATGGGCAATATACGCCTGAGTAGGGTTGTCACTTATTGCCATAGCGCATACCTCGGCAATAACAAAAACAAATTAGCGAGCTGAGCTGCTAATAAACCAATAATCACGGCCCACCAAACTAAGCTGAGTTTTAGTGCCATCAGTACAACAATGACGCCTAATAATCCTAATTTAACAAAATGTGCGCGGTAAAATCGTTTGATAAAAGCGAGTGCTGAACCCGAAGATGGGGAAAATGAGCGTAAAAAAACATAACTATTTAGTAGCATGGCCAGCATCACGCCAATGGCTGAAGACCAAGCTGCATGAGCAGTGGCAATAGAAAGTAGTAACAGCGCCAGCAGCGACCCAATAGTCAATTGCACTTGTAGAAGTTTTTTTAGCACAGAATGGGATGATACATTTGATACCTAAAGTATACGAATTTCAACACCTACAAGCAATAAGCAAGGGGATATAAATTGGAATTTACCGATGGGTCTTGCGCAAAGTCGTCTTTTTTGCCTGTTTCGGGTCGCTGCTAATGCTGATGGTATCCAAAGCGTCTCCAACGGATTAATCAAATTGTAGGGGGCTTTTGCCAATGCCGTAGGTCTGAGTGGTGTTAAACCAATACCAGCTGCTATAGAATAATGGTATCGCAATTTAACCTAACGTTATGCAGCACTTACTGACTTTGATTGATTTTATCTTGCATCTGAATGTCCATCTTGGGCAATGGGTAAACGAATATGGCAATTGGGTTTACGCTTTTTTGTTTATGATTGTCTTTTGTGAAACGGGTTTAGTGATCACACCGTTTTTACCCGGAGATTCATTATTATTCGCTGCAGGTGCTGTGTTTGCTAGTAGTCATCTTAACGTACATACCTTGGTGATAACATTAATCGCTGCGGCCATTTGTGGTGATAATTGTAACTATTGGATTGGCCGTTGGGTTGGACCGAAAGTTTTTCATAATCAAACCCGTTGGTTGCGGCGCGAATATCTCGAGCGTACGCATCAGTTTTATGAGCGTTACGGTGGCAAAACCTTAATCATTGCACGTTTTGTACCCATTATCCGTACCTTTGCACCCTTTGTTGCAGGTGTTGGCAATATGACTTATAAACGTTTTGTTTTTTTTAGTATTGCTGCTGCGTTGATTTGGGTGTGCTCGTTGGTTTATCTCAGCTACTGGTTCGGTAATTTGCCGTGGGTGCAACGTTTTTTCCCTATTGTCATCCTGGCCATTATTTTTATCTCGATCTTACCGCCATTAATCGAATTTATTTTAGCTTATAGGCGGGGAAAAACATGAAACTCAATTTGCGCGCACGCGTGCTATTGCTCAGTTTACTCCCCGCATTATTGATCGCCATTTTATTGGGTGTTTACTCGGTTAATAACCTATCAAGCTATATTCAAAAGCACCTTGCCACGGAGGGCGATAGTATTAGTCGTTTTATTGCGCCGAGTATTCGTGGCGCATTGATTGTGAACAATGCACAACTCATTAAACAAATAACCGAGATGATATTTTCCAAAGAGGATAACTTGCGCAGTATTGTCATTCTCAATGGTGATCAACAAGTTATCGCACAAATGGGGGAACCTTTGCCATTAAGCCATAGCCAATTGAGGCAACAGCTGAGTGACACTAGCGATACCCTCAAGCTCAATCGGCATAACCGAGTTTTGTTTATCCGCCATATCGGCATGACTCAACTGAAAGGCACACCAGAAGGTAGTGTGCTGGAGGCATTGGGTCAGTCACATTTGCCGAGTTGTCGTCAGACGCTGGGTTGGGCAGTGATTAGTCTGAGTACGAGCAAAACCGTTTTGGCAGAATATAAGGAAATGTTTTTCACTTGGTTATTGGTTATTTTAAGTTTGGTGATTAGCACATTATTTGCCATTCGATTAGGTCGTCGCTTAGTGCAGCCAATACTGGAAACCAGCCATGTTGCTGATCGTATTGCTCAGGGAGATTTTTCTGCCCGGGTCAATGGTGCCATGACGGCAGAGTTAGCAACACTGAAGTCTGGCGTTAACCAAATGGCAACCGCACTGGAAAATAATCAAGAGCAGATGCAACGGAGTATTGATCAGGCGACAGCAAAATTACGGCAAACAGTGCAAACGATTGAGCGACAAAACCAACAGTTAGAAGAAGCACGCGAGCAATCAACCATTGCTAATCAGGCCAAGTCTGAGTTCTTGGCCAATATGAGTCATGAAATTCGCACGCCGATGAATGCTATCTTGGGTTTTACAGACTTATTGCTTAGTACAAAAACTGATCCAACGCAGTTAGATTATCTCACCACTATTCGGCGTTCAGGCCAGAATTTGATGACGATTATTAATGACATCCTCGACTTTTCAAAAATTGAAGCCGGTAAGCTGGATATTCACCCGGTGAGTACCAATCTGAAGCAGACGTTGGAAGATGTTATCGCATTGCTTGCACCCAGTGCACAACAAAAAAACATCGAATTGGCACTGTTAGTTTATGCAGATGTCCCGGGTTTTATTGAGATTGATCCACTGCGTTTAACCCAGATTTTAACTAACCTCGTGGCGAATGCGATTAAGTTCACCCCAGTGGGTAGCGTGACGCTGCGTGTTCAATTAGAGCAAGAACAGTCTGATCGCGTGCAGTTAAAGTTTTCAATTCAAGATACCGGCATTGGTATCAGCGATGATACCAGGTCACATTTGTTTCAGGCATTCAGCCAGGGTGATAGTTCAACCACACGACGTTTTGGCGGTACGGGCCTGGGGTTGGTCGTTTGTAAAAATTTGGTTGAATTGATGGGCGGCACGATTGATGCAAAGGGTGAGGCAGGCAAAGGATCTGAATTTTTCTTTTATCTCCCGGTTGCAACATCTTTGGGTGGTGCGCCATTGCAAATGATGGAATTACAACATAAAACCGTGTTGATTTGTGATGCTTTTGCGCCGGCACGGTTGAATTTGATGCAAAGTTTAGAGGCGCAGGGAATCAATGTCACCGCAGTGAATTGCTGGGAGGCGGTAGCAGATAAAATCGATCAGGCATTTGATTTAGTGATGCTGACTAAACCACAACAACCCGAATTGCTAGCCGACTTTGAGCGGCGCTTACTTCCCCTTCTGCCGCATAATACCATTATTATGGACTGCTGTGATGAGTTGACTCTGGCAGAATATGTTGCCCAACAGGGCTTGCAGTTTTGGTTGAGCAAGCCATTTTCTGAGCGTAGGTTATTTGCGATTGTTTGTCTCGCTTTGGGGGTTGAATATCCCCATCAACAGCAAAACCTTGCTCATGATGAGCATCACGAGGCAGTTAATGCAAAAGTTTTGGTGGTTGATGATCATCCAGCAAATCTCAAGTTGGTTAAACTTTTGCTGGAGAAATTTGGCGTTGTGGTAACAACAGCCAGTGATGGTGAACAGGCCGTTGCGTTTGCGAAACAACAGCACTTTGACTTGATTTTAATGGATTTGCAGATGCCGAAGATGGATGGCACTGCTGCGATGCAAATGATTCGAGGTTTGGCTAATCAGCAGACAACACCCATTATCGCGTTGACAGCTGATGTGCTTCACGGTCAGCAGCAGCGACTGATTGATTCAGGCTTTAATGACTATCAAAAAAAACCAATTAGCCAAACGCAGTTGCGCCAATTGTTACGAACTTGGTGTCGGAATGATTTGGGGCAAGTCGCGTCTGATTTACATCATTTACCCGTCACAACCGCGGCTTTGGATGAGTTAAAAATTATTGATTTAGAGCAAGGAAAAAATCTTGCTGGTGGCAATAATGACGCGGCTAATGAGATGCTGGTATTGTTAAATAAGGAGCTTGACCAAGATCTCGCAGGTTTACAGCAGGCTTGGCAAAATCGGGCATTGGACCAAGTCCACGATATTGCGCATCGTCTTCATGGGGCTTGTTGTTATTGCGGCACGCCGGCACTGCGTCAGGCCAGTCAGCAATTGGAGATGCTATTGACGACTGAACGGTTGCTAACACAGAAGGTCACTGAAGCTTACAACAATTTGCTTGAGGTTATTGTGGCAACGCAACAGGCAATCAAAGAGAGTCAATAATCAGCAAGCTGTGGTCATCAGTAGTTTGTTGCTTGCCGCAGGATGGTTTATTTTATGAGCGCCAACAAATCTGCCTCTTGCCAAATGGTAATGCCTAGGGCTTGTGCTTTGTCTAACTTGCTGCCTGCTTTATCGCCTGCCAAGACCATATCGGTTTTTTTCGAGACACTGGCGGTGACTTTCGCCCCTAGATTGTGCAATTGTTCTTTTGCTTGATCGCGACTGAGTGTTGGTAAGGTACCCGTTAAAACCACGACTTTCCCACGCAGGGGTAGATCTTGTGCTGAATTGATTTGATGGTCAGGCCATTCAATACCACAGTCAATTAATGCCTGAACGATGGCAAAGGATTGGGTGAAGAAATCACCTACATGTTTGGCGACAATCGGGCCAACATCCTCGACCTCAAGTAACATATCAAAGTTTGCCGCTTTAATGGCGTCTAAAGTTTGAAAGTATTGTGCCAAATTCTCAGCAGTGACCCGACCGACATCACGAATACCCAGCGCATATAAAAATCGTGCCAGTGTAGTCCTTTTGCTGGCGTTCAACGCATCCAGTAAGTTTTGTGCCGATTTTCTGCCCATGCGGTCTAAAGGTGCTAACTCCATTAGCGTCAGTTGATACAAGTCAGCGGGTTGCTCGATCAATTGGCTGGTCACCAGTTGTTCAACCAGTTTGCGCCCTAGACCATCGATATTCATGGCTTGGCGTGAGGCAAAATGCCAAATCGCTTCAATTAGCTGTGCTTGGCAATGCCAGTGCGCAGGACAGCGAATCACAGCATCGCCTTCGGGCTGCACCAATATCGTCGCACAGCTTGGACACGTCGTTGGTGCCGTAATTTTTTCGGCATCTGGCGCACGATGTCGCTGCACAACAGCGACAACTTCTGGAATAACATCACCTGCCCGGCGGATAATCACATGATCACCCAGGCGAATATCCTTGCGTTCAATCTCCCCCATATTATGTAGGGTTGCATTACTGACGGTGACACCAGCAACTAGCACAGGTTGCAGTCGTGCAACCGGGGTGATGCTCCCCGTGCGTCCTACTTGGAACTCAACCGCTTCAATACGTGTTTCAACTTGCTCTGCCGGGAACTTATGTGCGATTGCCCAGCGTGGTGCACGTGAAATAAAGCCCAGCGCCGCTTGTAGCTGCAAATCATTGACTTTATAAACCACCCCATCAATTTCATAAGGTAAATCCGCGCGTTGTACTGTCAGTTGGGCAAAAAAGTCCAAGCAGCCTTGAGCACCTTGGGCTATGTGCTGTGAGTCAGCCAAACGAAAACCGAAGTGTTGTAGTTGTTGTAAGGTCCCATGATGTGTCGGTGCCAGCGCGTCGATGCTCATATCGCCAACGCCATAAGCAATAAAAAATAGCGAACGTTTGGCGGTAATGCGTGCATCAAGTTGGCGTAAACTACCAGCCGCGGCATTGCGCGGATTAGCAAATGTTTTTTCACCGCGTTTTTTTGCTTGCTGATTGAGGGTTTGAAAGCCGGCAATCGGCATAAAGACTTCACCACGCACCTCAAGAATATCGGGGATATTTTCCCCTTTTAGTCGTAGAGGAATTGAACGGATCGTGCGAATATTATGGGTAATATTTTCCCCTTGCATACCATCACCGCGCGTTGCGGCTTGTACCAACTTCCCTTGCTCATAGCGCAGACTGACCGCGAGGCCATCGAGCTTGGGTTCACAGGTGAATTCAATGGTTTTCGTTGTCTTTAGGCGGTCTTGAATGCGTTCAACAAATTGATAGACATCTTGCGCATCAAAGGCATTACTTAATGATAACATCGGCTTGCGATGTATCACTTCAGTAAATCCTGCTAGTGGTTGGCTACCAACACGTTGACTGGGGGAGTCTGGCGTGATCAGCTCAGGGTGTTTTTGTTCCAGGTCAATGAGTTCCTTAAATAAGGCGTCATAGACAAAGTCAGAGACTGTCGGCGCATCGAGGCTATGGTAATGGTAGTTATGATCACGAATGGTTGTGCGTAAAGCGTCTAGGCGTTGTTCAATTTTTTTACTCTGCATGGTTTTGGGCCAATTCAGTTGCTTTGATTTGGGCTAAGTATTCACTCACGGTGCTAGCGGTTAAGCGCTGGCGTCGATGGTCTAATAACTCACCTTGTAGGCGTTGGGCAACTTGATGTGCGGTGGCCAGCATATGCTTAAATATAGCCCGTGGTTGCGCAACATGGCGGATATCAGTAAAAAACCCTAGGCCAGGTGTGGTGAAATGTTCCAGGTGTTGATCATCAAAAGTACCGGGTTCAGTTGCTGAGGCAACACTAAATTGGATATGCCCTTGGCTATCATACGCATGAAAAATGTTGTGTTCGCCGAATTGTAGATGCTGTTGCTGTAAGGCTTCGAGGATATCCGCGCCGGTAAAAAATTGTGAGCGTGGTGCCATCACATGCACAACCAGAATAGCGTGGTTTTTGATTGCGGTCGTGCGGGTGTTTTTGGATTGAGTCTGCGTGCCTGGGTCAGACTGTTGTGTAACGGCTTGCTGCCCTTGTTGCTCGGTATGTGGCGCGTCAAATGACAGGTCGGCTTGATCGCGATTAGTGATGGATTGTTGGGTAGGGAAATAATTATCACCAACGATATGGTGATCATCGACGCCGAGCTTAGGTTCTGGTGGTGATGGATCATCACAAGTTGAATTCAGATTGGGCTCTGGCTTATCAGGATTTGACTCAAGCGCTTGTGGTTGCCTGCGTCGAGACCACACCACCGTCACGATCAGGAGTAAAGCAAGGAGTAAAGTGATGATAGCAATAATAATGCGCCCAGTGCCCATGGTATCAGGAGGTGAAAGATCATGGTGCTATCTTAACCCGAATATCCCCGCAAAATCATCTGCGGGGATGGTTGCTGTGTTAAATGGGTTGTGTTGACGACAGTTTTGTTACAAAAAAGAATTGCATGATGGTGAATTATTGTATAGTCTGCTTTATGTTAGTTTCTAAAACGTAACAAAAGGAGGTGGTTATGTTTAGAGCATCACGTACTAGTCTTGAGAATCTGTCAATGGTTACTAAAGCTAGGTCTATTACTGATAAAAATAAACAATCAGCCGACAGTTCAGACTGCTATTTCCGGCTTTCAAATCTATTTGCAGAGCGGATTGAGGAAGTAGCGAAATTAGAAGCAGTTCAGGATGAGACTCCCTCCTCCGATGATCATTTGTCTTTAAATGTAGCTGCCCTGACAAATTGCCAAATGGCATTCTGTTGTCCAGATGATATTTTATCTACTCTGACACCAGGGTCATTGCTAGATCCGAAAGTTCAGCAAGCTTGGCGTGATTATCCAAGACTCAGTGACGAGATGAGAGACTTGATTTGTCGGCGGATTTTGCAGTCTATTGCTCGGAGTGAGGTTAAGGATTTCCACGTAAAAATGGCTGATAAAATTTTGCGAGGTATTGATAAAAACGGGAAAATTTTAGACTTTACTCAACTATTTGACCGTGATAGATTTGAAACTTTTTCACTTAAAATCCAGGGATGTAAAGAAGTAGAATATTTATGGCGGATAAAACAGTTGCAGCACACGTTGTCAGTCCCTGGTTTGTATTTAACCTCAGAAGAATCTACGCCATCTGATTTTGAATACCCTCCGTATATTATTAAGGCAATAAAGCAAGGCTCCTTATTTTTAGTTCGAAAAGTTGATAACGGCGGGCCCAATATCTATCAATATGCATCGGTTTTTGTTTATGAAAATACTCGGGAAGATATCATTTGGTCCAACCTCATTTCTCAAAATCATTCAATGGATCATTTATTCGAAGACGCTTTTAGGGTCTTGATTCCTTTAGCATGCAACAAAGAATTCCCAACAGAGAGTGATTTTGCCAGTTTGCCTCGACTTAATGATTTAATTATCAGGCATATTAACAATCTCAAGGAATTGTCCGAAAATAAACTAAAGGATAACCCTGAGAAAGACCAAGATGATAAACAAAATAATCCTTTAACTTGTTTTCGGACAACTCCCAATAATAATCAAGGCATAATGACAATCAGTGAAAGATGTTCGCGTGCCTACAGAAATTTAAGTCTTTATCTTGAAGAGATCGCAAAAGATGAAAAATTTCCAATTTCACCGCAATTTAGCCAGTATGTATATTCAGCTAGCATAGATATTTTCAACTTTTCACTCAATGGACTGGATAATCTGCCTCTGCCTGATGAAAAAGAACGATATAAAACCCAACTTAACAGTTGTTTGAAGAATTTTTTACAGCATTTAGGCGAGTTAAAGGAAATAACAAAATCTCCTGACATTGACAGGGCTTCAATTTATTTGCCCGCACTGCTTGACAAAATAAAGGAGTCAATCACAAACAACCCTGGTGTGCTTGATAAGGACAACCTTGAAAACATTCATTGCATATTATTAAGGGCTCCTGAAGCAATTGATAGAAACAACGAAGCGGTGAAATGCTTTTATCGTGAATATCATTATTACCAAGCAAGTTACTCATTGATGGCTAAAGCAATCGATGGTACAAAGGATGATGTTCCTCATCAGGATTATTCTCGAGTATTTTTAATAGAAAATGGCATTAAAAAACTCTACAATGTAGATAAAGAATTTGTTGCAGCAGTTCAACATTTAGATATCGGGGTGCTAAAGGATTTCAGTGGAACAAAATATTTAAAGCATTTGAATAAACAACGCCTTGAGGTGTTGAAAGAAATTTTTTCTCCTGAAGGAGTGATTGAACAAATCAAAGGTAAGAATTCTTCAAGCAAGTTAAAAGAAATTGTTGCAAATTTTAGTGATGATGCCAAATTTTATGCCTACAAGTTAGTGCTTGATCATTATCATCATAAGTCTGAAAAAACAGAACAGGATATTGTCGAGATTGATCATTTGATAATTGAGACAAGCAAAATATACGATAGGCTGGAAAGTGCTAGCTTAGCGAAATGTTCACCGTTTGATGCGCAATCTTATAGGCAATCCGCAGTAAAGCGTTATGTTGAGCTTTATAAGAAAGAAAATTACCAGCTACACGATCAACCAGTATTTACCAGGATGGCAAATAAGATGAGCCAGCCTGACCTCTTTGCAGAGTATTTAGTTAACACTTATAAGCTGGCTCGGTATGAGTCTGTTTTTTTTGATATTTCTCTACCTCTGCCTGAGCTTTCGGCAATATATTACCATCTCTCAGGTAATCCGAATCTTCAGGAAATTGTCAAATTTAATATGGCAAGGAAGATGATCACCCATGGCGAGAGTATTGAATCTCTAAAGCTTTCACAGGGGGAAATTAACCAAGTAAAAGCTCGGTGTTTTTTCTCTCAATGGGGAAATACGCTAAATACAATCGAGGAGCATCAGCTTATCGATGTCTGGAAACAGATCAAGGATGTTAAAGAATTAGATCCAATGGTTGCTAGCCATAAAGAGCAAGGAGCATATCAACAGTTTCACAAACAATTGACGAATAATATTAAAGAAAAAGAATCTTATTTTAGGAATACATTATTTCGCGGAGTTTTCGACAAAATAATCAAGTCTTTGCCAAGACCACAAAGTCAAGATGAGTTGACTGAATTGGTTGGCAAAGTGCTCAATCAATACCTACAAAAAATCCCGAACTTGGTCGAGTTGATGGGGTATAATGAGGCTGAAAAAATTGGCAAGCAACATTTGGCCACTTATCTGGATGCTAGTGAATTTCGAGAAAACAATAAAAGTGAAATAGGCAGGCTCTTGCTTAAATGCATTTTAGAGAACCATGAAGACTGCCTAGAAATTAGCAGAAAAGATTTGTCTGATACACTAAGCAATATAGATAAAATGATTGGCTATTGTTGCCAAGCCGCTAAAGAAGGAAGCACAGATCAATTGCAGCAACAGAAAGTTGAGAAGCTTAAAGCATTGATTGTTCAGGGATTGAATGTATTGGAGGCAGCGGTAGCAGCATATATCCCTTTGCCCAAGAGGAAGGACAGTGATTCTCAAAGCGACTTATTCAAAATGACTCGGAGTCGAAGAGACTCCAAGGATTCTGTTTCTACCGCTGATACTGTTGATCAAGATGATAGTCGCAATCCAAGCATAAAAATCTCTGGAGATAACGAAGCAAAAACAGATTTGGAGGACTCAGGCGATAATCTTGATAATTTGAAGTCTCGCTATCATTCGTTGGCTTTGTTTTCAAAAAAACAGGGTGAAACTACTCTTTATGCCAGTCAAACAGTTGTTAAGGCTAGCTATAAAGAAGCTAATAGTGAATTTAAAGAGCAATCATCAGTACTGACTAAGCATCGAGGTTGGCTGTCTTATTTGTTTTCTTGGCTCCCTTTTGTTAAGAAACCCAATTCTTATGAAATAGCGGATGCCTGCCACAAAACATTGGTTAGCTTGGCTGATGATAAACCCAAGCCAGAAAACATTGGTAGGCCAGACGTTGCACCAGGGGATGAGGGATCTTTGTCATTGTATATTGGCCCCGCCCCACTTTAATTTGTCTACGCGAGGTCAGCTACTGGTATATAAAGCGGTTAAGTGTGGAATTCCTGCTGGTGGCTGATTTCTTTTTAGGGACTGTTTCAAACCCAGTTTCTAGCGGCACTAGCGTCGTTGAAAAAAATGAAAAACTGCTTGTTTATTCGGTATAAACGCCGCTTTTTTAATTTTTTTCGTCTAGCTATTCCTCGCTATAAACCAGCTTGCAACAGCCCCTTTTAGGGCATTTTATGGGGTGCCTTTTTGCACTGCTGGGCGTTGGTTTACCTGGGTTGCCCAGCGCATTAAATTTTTATAGCGACCTGCGTCAAGAAATTCTGCAGCGTGATAAACACGATTTAATATCACGCCGCCATACCATGGGAATATGGCAATATCGGCAATGGTGTAGTCATCACCACAGATAAACAGCTGGTTGGCTAAGTGTTGGTCGAGAACATCGAGTTGGCGTTTGACCTCCATGGTGAAGCGATCGATGCAGTATGCGATTTTTTCAGGTGCATAAACATAAAAATGGCCAAAGCCACCGCCCAAATAGGGTGCGCTGCCCATTTGCCAAAACAACCATGAAAGACATTGTGTGCGTTCTTGTGGTTGGTTGGGTATTAAGGCATCAAATTTTTCTGCTAAGTAGAGCAAAATCGATCCAGACTCAAACACCTTGGTGTTGGGTGTGGTGGTGGTATCAACCAACGCAGGGATTTTTGAGTTTGGATTAATATTCACAAATCCGCTGGAAAATTGCTCGCCTTGGCTAATGCTGATGGTATGAAAATCATATGCAGCCTGTTGATGGCCTAACGCAATCAGTTCTTCAAGCATGATTGTGACTTTAATGCCATTAGGTGTTGCCAGTGAATATAGTTGTAGTGGCTTGTCGCCACGGGCTAAATCTTGCTGATAACGGGCACCTGCTGTGGGTTGATTAATCGCACCCCACTTGCCACCAAGCTCTTGTTTGGGTTGCCATACTTTTTCAGGTTGGTACGTCATTGTGCTAATGCCTTGAGATATGTGTGAACACCCTGTTCAACCGTTAAAAACGGCTGGTTATAACCGGCATTGCGCAGAGCAGAAATATCGGCTTGGGTGAAGCTTTGATAGCAGCCTTTGAGCTTATCTGGAAAAGGTATGTACTCAATAGTGCCGCGCTGATGAAAATCAATCACCGCATTGGCAACATCTTTAAACGGTTGGCTGCGCCCGGTCCCACAATTGAAAATTCCTGATTTATCGGGATTGTCCCAAAACCACAGATTGACTTTCACCGCGTCGCCGACATAAATAAAATCTCGGGTTTGCTCGCCATTGCCATAGCCATCATAGCCGGCAAACAATTGAACTTTGTTGCCAGATAATAGTTGGCTATGCAAATGATAAGCAACACTCGCCATGCCCGCTTTGTGTTGTTCATTGGGGCCGTAAACATTAAAGTAGCGTAAGCCAACCACTTGGGCTTTTTGCTTTGATTGTTGTTTGCGGACATACTGATCAAATAAAAATTTAGAATAGCCATAAACATTTAGTGGAGATTCATGACGGAGATCTTCGATAAAGGTTTGGTTGTCACCATAGACCGCCGCACTAGAGGCATAGATAAAAGGGATGTGCTTGTCTTGGCAAAAATGCAGTAATGACTTCGAGTAGTCATAGTTAACCGCCATCATGTATCGCCCATCCCATTCTGTGGTGGTTGAGCAAGCGCCTTGGTGGAAAATAACCTCAATGTCCACGTTATCGAAAATCCCTTGACCAATCATATCGAGAAAGTCTTCTCTATCTAGATAATCGGCAATTTGGCAGTCAACTAAGTTGCGAAACTTACGGCCGTCTTTTAAGTCATCGACGACGATAATATCTTGACGCCCACGTTGGTTTAATGCTTTGACTAGATTGCTACCAATGAAGCCGGCGCCGCCTGTGACTATAATCATGCTTGTTCTCCCGCTCTTGCGCGTTCAATAATATGGCTGGTTGATATCCCTTCAACGAAGGGTAAAATTTTTACGTTGCCACCCTGGGCTAACACGTGTTGATGCCCTGCGATTTCTTCTATTCGATAATCCCCTCCCTTCACTAAGATATTTGGCAAGATTTCACCGATTAAGCGTTCTGGTGTTTCCTCAGAAAATGGAACGACCCAGTCGACACAGCGTAGTCCTGACAAGACCGCCATCCTTTGTTTTAGAGGGTTAACTGGGCGTGATGGACCTTTCAGTTGACGTACGGATTCGTCACTGTTAACCGCAACAATTAAACGTTTGCCTAGTGCTTTGGCTTGTTCTAAGTAGCTAATATGCCCGGCATGCAAAATGTCAAAACAACCATTGGTCATCACAATGGTTTCATCCTGTGCTTTTGCCTCGTCAACCGCGATGGCTAGTTGCTGTTGGTTGACAATGCCGAGCCAAGAATCATTATTTTTACGTAGTGCTCGGCGAATTTCTGCTGCCGATGCAGTGGCAGCCCCTAATTTAGCGACAACAACACCGGCAGCCGTATTGGCTAATCTTGCTGCTTGATCCAGATTTTCACCAGCTGCCATCGCCGCTGCCATGACGCTAATGACGGTATCACCAGCACCAGTGACATCAAACACTTCTTTGGCTTCGGTGGCAATATGCAAGGGCTGTTGGTTTTGACGTAGTAAGGTCATGCCTTTTTCACTGCGCGTGACCAATAAGGCGTCAATATCATGGGCAAGCATTAGCGCGTGGCCTTTGCTGATGATCTCATCATCGTTTTGACAAGGGCCAACAACGGCCTCAAACTCCTTCATGTTGGGTGTGATTACTGTGGCACCCTGATAATGCGAAAAGTCAGACGTTTTGGGGTCAACTAGTACTGGAATATGATGCTGACGAGCCACAGCAATCATGTCGCGAGCATATGCTAAAGCCCCTTTGCCATAATCGGACAAAATGATCACATCAACAGCCAGTAGTTGATTGTCTAGTGCGGTGAGTAATTGCTCTGCCTCTTGTTTAGCAAATGCTTGTTCAAAGTCTAGGCGAAGTAGTTGTTGATTTTGCCCAAGCACTCGCAGTTTGGTAATGGTTGGTTGCTTTGAGGTTCTAATGCCGGCGATCTTTGCGCCCTGTTTGGTCAATAAATGAGATAAGTTTTGTCCGGTTTCGTCCTCACCAATTAAACCGCTAATGTGTGTGTTGACATCCAGTGCGCGCAAGTTGAGCGCAACATTGCCAGCGCCACCGGCTTGATCACTTTGCTGCTGTACATGCACAACAGGAACCGGTGCTTCGGGTGAAATGCGTTTGGTGTTGCCATGCCAATAACGATCGAGCATCAGATCACCAATCACTAAAACAGTTGCATTTGAGAAGTCAGGGAGAATAGGCATCATGTCCTCATATGACATATTTCATTTGAGTATAGCAAAATTTACCGATGGTGTGCGTTGCCTATTATTTTGTATTGTTGTAACATTACATGAGAATAAAATCCATTGGCTTAGGTCTAGAGCTTATGACTGATCAGGATGAAAAAAGGTTATTTGTGATGAATGAAAAAGGTTGGCAATTATTGCTTAAAGCATGCCTTGCAACAAAAAATACAACACAGCTTGATGAGCTATTACGCTTTGTATTAACCCTTGATGAGCAGCATGCCATTGCTGATCGCTTACGAATTATTGATGGGTTGCTGGCCAATCAACTAACGCAGCGCGAGTTGGCTAAAAACCTGCAAGTGAGTATTTCAAAAATTACTCGCGGCTCAAATAGCCTAAAGGCCAGTTCATCAGTATTTCAACAACAGTTAAAAACAGTATTAGGAGTCGATAAGCATGCGTGAATTTTTAAAATCATTGGGTGCGGTATTTCTCGTCACGGGTACCTGCATTGGTGGCGGCATGTTGGCCTTGCCTTTGGTGACGGCGCAGTGTGGTTTTGTGTGGTCATTGGTTATTTTTATTGCGTGTTGGTTGACGATGTTATTAAGTTCATTATTAGTGCTCGAGGTCAATAGTGCGTTACCTGCTAATAGCAGCTTCAGTTCGATGGCAGAAAGAACGCTGGGCAAAAGTGGCAAGGTGGTTACCTGGGTCATGTTTTTACTGTTGCTCTATGCGTTATTAGCCGCTTATGACACTGGGGGATCATCTTTGCTGGCAGCTATTTTTACTCAAATACATGTGCCAATTAGCATGGCAGTGTGTGCGGTTCTATTTACCGTGGTTTTTGGTTTTTTTGTATTTTTGGGTACAAAACATACAGATCACTTAAACCGTATTTTATTGTCGTTGAAATTAATTTTTTTCATTATCGCGACAATCTTTATCGCGCCACATATTAACTTTTCCCACTTGATTAGCAAATGGCATGACTACCCTTATTTGTTGGCCCCTATACCCGTGGTTTTAACCGCATTTGGTTCGCATTTTATTATTCCCAGTATCCGCAGCTATATTGGTCCAGAACCAAAGCGCCTACGCAATATTATATTTATTGGCATGTTGATTCCTTTGGTTGTCTATGTTTTGTGGCAAATGGTCATTTTTGGAGTATTGCCAAAAACCGGTGATCACAGCTTTGCCTCGATTGCCCAGGCACATGATTCTACCGGCGCATTGATTCTTACCCTTGTTCACTACCTTAATGGTGATGTTGTGCGCACCATGATCAATGCATTTATGGATATTGCGGTTACGACCTCTTTCTTGGGGATTGCACTGAGCTTGTTAGATTTCTTTATTGATGGTTTGAGGTTAAAACATCAGTGCCATTCACATCGATTATTAGCCTCAATTTTAACCTTTGCCTTGCCGTTGCTATTTGCCATATTCTTCCCTGGGGGCTTCATTATGGCCTTACGCTATGCGGCAGTGTTTGCGGCCGTGTTAGTTTTGATTTTACCTGCAATGATGTCATTAAGCTTAGGCTCTAAAGGGTTAACACCTTTTTATCATGCCGCCGGTGGTCGACCCCTGCGAGTTGTCATTTTGCTTGCAGGTGTCTTTATTATTATCTTACATTTTGCCATGATGGCGCATGTGGTTCCTCATTAACAGGGTGAGTTTAGCGACAAAATCAGGCATAATGTTTATTGGCATAACCACCCGACAGGAGATAAAACCATGGCTGAGCAACAAGAATTGCAAGTTGATTTTGCAATACAGAAAATTTTTGTGAAAGATTTTTCTTTTGAGTCTCCAAATTCACCCAGTCTCTTTGCTGGTGACTGGAAGCCCGAAGCAAACATTGAATTAAACACCCATGCTGAGAAGTTGACAGAAACCGATCATGAAGTGACATTGACCGTCACGGTGACGGCGAAATGTGAAGATAAAACTGCCTTTTTGATTGAGGTGAAACAGGCTGGTATTTTCTCAATCAAGGGGCTGCCAGAGGAAAATTATGGTCATATGTTGGGTAGCTTCTGCCCAAATATTTTGTTTCCCTATGCCCGTGAAGTGATTGGTGCAACTGTTGCCAAAGGTGGTTTTCCGCAGTTGGCATTGGCACCCATTAATTTTGATGCATTGTATGCGCAAAGTGCCGAACAGCAAGCGCAGCAAAGTTCTTCTGAAACCAGACACTAATGATTTGGCGAGATTTCTGAGCCATGACTTCGGGCGCGCTTAATAAAAGTTGCGGGTTTGTAATTTTTACAATACAATAAAGGTGTGCTTGCGACAGTGACGTTTATGGCGATAGTTTTATCGCGAACAACACCATTACTTTATATTTAGGGCGCAAGGAAGCGAAACTGTTTTGTTTTCTGCGATACAGGGTAAGAATGGCAGTAAAATCTAGCACTAGCAAAAATCGTGATAGCTTGATTGACAAATTGGGGCAGTTTAGCGCAAATAACCTCAATACTAACGAAGACATAGCAGATAAAGCTGCAAAACTCGTTGATTATGCCCAAGCTTTGCGAGGACAGGAGTTGCAGCTTATTGAAAAAGCACGCAAGCTCCATGAAAAAGAAATACAGCTGAAGTTGTATCGAAAAAACATTTTGCTGGCGATTAAAGAACAATTGTCAGAAAATGCCAGCTACGAGGAAAACTGTCAAATCTTGGAGAAGTATCGTGATATTTTGCTGTTTGTTGCAGAGGATATTCAAGAAGATATTGATGAAATTATGGGATAAAAGGAGTTAGTTATGCCATCAACAACTGAAAAACCGAATAAACCGATAAGTGGCTGGGAAGACTCCCAGTTAGATCTAAAGAAATTGATAAGTTACCTAGACTCTGGAAAAGAGATTACTCCTGATATGGTGGATTATGTGCTTAACACTCATGAAGCGGTTAGCTCACCACTGATGTCAGATAATAAAACCAATAGATATGAAAACCCTTCTGTTTACTTTAAAGCTGCTGGAGGATTTGGATCTAAGCAAGAAGTGCCCCGGCCCTGTTGATACGCCGGGCTTATGAGAACGTATAAAAACTCGCATTTTCCATCAAAATCACTATATACTTGTCAATGGTCAAACAGATTGTTTCGTTTTTAAATGGTAAAGGCAACTCAGGAAACATTATCCCTTCAGCTATCTCTGAGTTTGCAACCATATCCTGATCATAGCTGGCAAGACTTTTATCCAGGTGATAATCGTCAGCTAGTGAATCAGTTAAAAAGCTTTGTTGATAATGACGAGTTCTTGTTTTACCTCTATGGTGCCAATGGCTGTGGTAAAACACATCTTCTGCAAGCTGTTTATCAATCCGCTTTAGCACAAAAGATCAACGCTTTTTATGTATCATTCAAGCAGGTATCACAGTTGTCTGTCGATTTTTTGCAAGGTTTAGAGCACTTGCAGCTACTGTGTCTCGATGATCTTGATCAAATAGCCGGACAGACAAACTGGGAAGAGGCATTATTTGTTTTGTTTAATCAATCAAAATCCTTAGGTGGAAAATTGCTTGTCAGCAGTCAATTGAGCCCCAGGTATACTGCTTGGCACCTAGCTGATTTACAATCACGCTGGCAATCGGGTTTGACCTATCGAGTGAAGTCATTAAATGATTCGCAAATGTTAGCAGCTCTGGTACAACGTGCGCAATTATTGGGTCTGGCTTTAAACGAAGATGTACAAGCTTTTTTAATCAAGCGAGTGCAGCGGAATATGCACAGTTTGGTTGATATGCTCAATCAGCTCGATCGAGCATCACTAGCTGAGAAGCGCCGTATTACTATTCCATTTATCAAAGAGGTTCTTGATTTATGAGAACATACCAGCAACATTTTATTGAGTTTGCCTTGGATTGTGGTGCTTTGTGCTTTGGAGACTTCACCTTAAAGTCTGGTCGGAAAAGCCCTTATTTTTACAATGCACGTTTGTTTAATACTGGCGAGCGTTTGGCTAGGTTAGGGATGTTTTATGCTGAAGCAATCGTCCATAGTGGTCTTGATGTTGATATTCTCTTTGGTCCAGCTTATGCCGGGATTCCCATTGTCTGTGCAACCGCAATGGCGTTGTCAATACAATTTGGCCAAAACATACCGTATTGTTTTAACCGCAAAGAGGTCAAAGAGCATGGCGAAGGTGGTCAGCTGGTTGGTTCAGCTTTACAGGGTCAGGTGATGGTCGTTGATGATGTTATCACAGCAGGTACCGCATTTCGTGAATCACAAACCTTGATTGAGCAGTATCAAGCCCAGGTGGCTGCACTTGTCGTATCACTTGATCGTCAAGAACCCGGAGCTGATCAGCGTACTGCGATTGCTGCGATTGAGCAAGATTTGACTATCCCGGTTGTTCGAATCATCACGGTTTCTGATGTGATTACATATTTAAAACAACATCAGCAGCTTGCACAGGCTGAAATAATAGCCTCTCATTTGGCGCAATGCGATTGCGATTAGGTGCCAACTGACTTAGTAAATGCAAGAGTTCTGACAGTCTAAATCTGCGGTATGGATACCAAGCCAAAAGTCTGGCCCAAGACAAATAGTAAAATATAAACACCTAGTAACAGCATAAGTAGGCTGCCAATACGGAAGCTAAGTGGCTTTCCGCGGAGCATTTTCCAGAGAATAATTGCTGGCAGCACAGCAAATAAAATTGTTTCGCCCACACCACCGACAATATTCAGTGCTGCCAGGAAGATATTCGGATAAATCAAGGTGATGAGTAGTGGTGGTCCAAATGCTAATAGCGCTACCACTACCTTGTGGTCTGTTTTAAAGTATGAATGGGTTAAATCACGAATAAAGCCGTATAGGCCTGTGCCGTTAGCCATATAGGATGCAGTGACAGCCAGAAGCGCGAAGACCAAGCCGCTATCGGTAAATATAGTCGAATGTAAAATATGTGACATTGGAATTGTTGCTGGCCAACTATGTTGATAAGCACTAGCAACAGAGTTAATGCTATGAGTTGGTGGCAAGGTGCCTAGGGCAATAAATACCCAGATCACATTCATGATGAGACCTAAGAAAATCCCCAAAAAAATGGCTTTACGAATGGCTTTTTGGTCATGGTGTAGTACTCGGGATACAGTTGGAATAATGTTGTGATAATGAAAAGCAGATACGGCAATAGGCAAGCCTAGTGACATATATTGCCAATGAGTTGTCATGACATAATGTTGATTTAGTTTGGTATCACCGGAGATAATTAGTACCAGAAAGCAGATCATAATCAGAGTGATAAGGATCGTATTACCACGGCGCAATGCATTCATACCAAATAAAATTAAACTGGTTGCAATCACGAAATAAATCAACACAATGGCAAACTGTGGCAATGGCACATTGATCAACCCGTGCAAGATTGATGAAATGCCACTCAGATACGCTACCAACACGCCATAGAGAATGATCAAGTTACAGATAATGCCAATCCATTGTCCGGTACGACCCAGCTCACGACCAAAGAATGAAGGAATATCAAAGTGTTTTTCTTGCGCAGGCAAGCGAGCGGCTATCACAAAACCACTTATCATCATCATCAGCCACACAGCAATAATGCCAAGTAGTGATGGAAAAAAGCCAGCCAGCCCAGCTTTGATGGGTAACGCGAGTACGCCAACACCTAAGACATTGCCAGTGATCAAAAAAGCGGTGCTGAATATCGGAAGTTTTTTAGCGTGCATTGCGAATAGTTGCATTGGTTCTGTTGGATCCATGTTATCGCTAAAGCTCGTTTGATACTAGCTCGCGATCTAAAAATTTCATTTCAACTTAACTTTAATATTTTAAAATTATCATATTATTATATCAGATAATTTTTTTACTTTTTGGGTGTGGTAAACTAAGATAAATCAGGTGTTAGGTATAATATACATAGGTTGCTTGATCACGCCACGCTTGCCGTCTGGACTCAGAACCTCATACCGCGCAGATTCAACAACTAATCCGCCACCCTGAGTATTAAGCAGCCAACTGTATTTCCATCATTTGTCTCGGTGTTTT
>CBFIHN010000002.1:0-73019 GCA_965662575.1 Gammaproteobacteria bacterium | reverse complement strand
ACATCCCCGCTGGCATTGTATTGCTGCAGGCCTAACAATTGTGTTGCCTCAAGGCTAGCTGAGGAAAAAACCAAGCCGATCGTCGCCAGTGCTACTGAAAGATTTGTCACAGCGGCATTAATTATTGTTACATAAAATATTAATATAACATCTAATTAAATGTATGTAAATTTATGGTGAAAATTATTTGTTTTTTTAGGAATATTGATATTTTTTATATGGATTGGTTTTGAATTTAGGTGCATTGATCCTGTGCTCTAGAGTGATAAAGAATAAGTGTACCAACAAATAGGAGCTGCCTGACTTATGCAATAAAGCAGTCATTTTTTATCATGATTTTTGATACTTCTTAATCAACTCATAGGCCGCTTTAATCTGCTGTGTTTTTTCGGTTGCGGCTTTGAGCATCGATTCCGGTAAACCTTTTGCTGCCAGTTTATCGGGATGATACTGGTTCATTAACTGACGATAGGCTTTTTTGACTTCATCCATACTGGCACCTTTATCAACACCCAGCAAAGCATAGGCATCATGAATTGCTGAAGCATGGACTGTTTCTTGCTGCTGATAACTGCCGGAATCAGATTGCTGATAACCCCCTTGCTGAGAAAAACGTTGCTGAAAATGGTATTGCGCTTGATACATTGATTTCATACGTTGATAAGAGCTTTCACCAAAGCCCAGTGTCAAGGCAACTTGTTGCAATAATTGAGACTCTGCCGTATTCATTTGTCCATCGGCGAACGCAGCCATCATTTGCATCTGCATAAACATTCTTAATACATTGCGACGATACTGACAAAGGTTCTTGAGCTTCAACAATGGCGGATAAATATCAAAACCAGGATCTTTCCCTTGATTAAACAAGCGCATCGCTTCACGGGTCTGTGCAAATGACAATTGTAAGTGTTGCATGACTTGACGTGCAACTTCAATTTCATTTTGACTGACATGACCATCGACTTTTGCCAAGTGCCCCATCGTGGTAAACATCGCTGAAAAAAATGCGGCTTGCACCTCTGGAGTATTCTGCTGCCTGGCAAAAGCATTATCTGCCCACAACCCCAAAAAGAAACCAGCAATTGCCCCAATTGGCCCTAAAATTAAAAATCCGAAAATAACGCCAAGCAGACGTCCCCAAATTGCTCTTTTCATAGAAGTCACATTGCTAACATTAGCAACAAATTACCACAGTCTGACCTTGGAGCCAAACGCTAGTGTTGATAGCTTCACTCGATATTCTGAACCTGCTCGCGCATTTGTTCAATCAGTACTTTCATTTCAACTGCTGCTTGTGTCATCTTAGCATTAACAGATTTTGAGCCCAACGTATTTGCCTCACGATTAAATTCTTGCATTAAAAAATCTAGACGGCGCCCAACAGGGTGCATTGTTTTGAGACAATGCTGCATCTCTTTGATATGCGTACGCAGACGATCTAACTCTTCAACAACATCCATCTTCTGTGCAAGCAATAACATTTCCTGCTCTAAGCGCTCATCATCTAATTCCAGTTTAGCGTCGCTAAATCTCTGCTGCAACTTGTCGCGATAATGCTGTTGAATGCCTGGTATCATCCGCTCCACCAGCACCACTTGCTCAGCAATCGCCTGTAATCGAGACTCTAAAACCTGCTGCAAACTGTTGCCTTCACGTTGACGCGTTTGTTGCAATTTTGCTAGTGCTGATTGCACCACTTTAACAACTTGTGTGGCAATCTTATCGTCATCGACAACTTGGCTTTGTAAAATACCCGGCCACTTCAATAACACAGCGGTCGTTAAACCATCTTTTAATTGCAGCTTGGCAATCAACTGTTGATTTAACTGACTTAAATTATTTGCCAATTCAAAATCGAGCTGTAAACTCTGCTCTGCATTGCCTGTTGCCAAACTGATATTAACTTCGACCTTGCCACGGTGTAATTGTTTTTTCAGCAGGTCACGAATCATCATCTCTTGTGGGCGTAAGCTCTCAGATAAACGACAATGAATATCTAAATAACGATGGTTAACCGATTTTAACTCACAGCTCACCTCACCAATATCGGTTACCTGCTGCTCACGTGCGAATGCTGTCATACTATAAATCACAATCAATATACCTCCAACAACAAGAATTCAACATAGAATAATGTGTTTCATTAGTTGATATTTGACGAAAGGTCACCACGCTTCAACTTCGCCAAAATCGTATAAGCCACTGGCACAACCAATAATGAAAATACGGTACCCAATAACAGACCAGCAATAATTACCCAGCCAACTTGGATGCGTCCTGTCGCCCCAGGCCCACTGGCCAACACCAACGGCAATGCACCCAAAACCATCGTCGCTGTTGTCATCAAAATTGGACGTAAACGAATGGCCGCAGCGGCTGTCACTGCCTCTTGCAATGATTTACCTTGTTCATGCAAACGATTAGCAAATTGAGTGATTAACACACCATGCTTAGAAACCAAACCAATTAAGGTAACCAAGCCAATGCCCGTATAGAGATTAAGCTGCCCACCAATTAGCTTTAGCATTAATAAAGCACCAACAATACATAACGGCACCGTCAGTAAAATGACCAGCGGATCAATAAAACTTTCAAACAGCGCTGCTAACACTAAATAAATAAAAATTAGGCCTAACACAAAAATTAACGTGATTTGGTGGTGACCTTCTAGGTAGTCTCGTGCTTGTCCCATAAACTGAATTTGCAAACCTTGTGGTAGGCTCTGTTTAGCTTGCGCTAAAATTTGCGCAATGGCATCGCCAGTTGAATAGCCTTTATTCAAATTTAAACTCAATGTTGCTGCACGCATTTCTTGATTATGCATCCGCGAACTTAAGCCCAATTTGGCATGGATATGCACTAAGCGCGATAGCGGCACCAGTTGGCTATTTTCATCCAATACATACAAAGACTTCAATACCGAAAAATCAGCCAAATCTTTTCTTGGTAATTGCACCACCACGGGATAACTCACGCCATCAAAATAAAACCCTTGGCTAATTTCACTACCACCAAAAAAAATATTGACCGCCTGGGTAATATTTGACAAGGGAACGTTTAAGGTTGCCGCCATTTTTTGATTAATTTGCAAATCATATTGCTGACTATCAAACTGCAGTTCTGAATCAACATCGGTAAAGCCCGGGTATTTTTTTAAATGTACAGCCAATTCATTGGCCGCTGCAGCCAGCTGAGGATAACTGGTAAAACCTTGCACAACAAAACGAATTGCACCATGATCAAACCAGCTATTACTATTCATATCTAGCACACGCGCACCACCCCTGACCCCTGGCATACTATTGATCATTTGACTGAGTTGCTTGGCAAACGCATCCGCACTGAGCTGACGCTGAGACGCTGGTTTTAATGAAATAAAATTGCCTGCCGAATTAGAGCCAAATCCACCTGAACCACCGGCAAAACTGGCATAGGTATTGATGGCATTTTTCAGTTTGGGTTTTGCATCAATTTTGCGCCACAAGGCGGCATTGACCTTGTAGACATAATTGGCACTCGCTGTCCCTGGCCCCTGGACAAATGCCACCACCACATTCATCTCACTTTTGGGCAACAGTGCTGCCGGCAGTGTTGTTAACGCCCAATAGCCACAACCAAGTAAAACAAAAAATATCACCGCCAGTCCCAAACGATAACGGAAAACCCCCTGTAAAAACTGTTGATAGTATTGGCGGAGACCATCAAAAAACTGGCGCAAGCGCTGCTCATATGTCGACGGCTTGGTTTGATACGGCAACAAATGACCACACATCATCGGTGATAAAGTTAAAGCAACAAAACCTGAAATTAAAACACAGGCCGCTAAAGTAAAAGCAAACTGACGAAAATAGACCGCTGTTTTGCCCGACAAAAATCCAGTGGGAACATAAACTGCAATCAAGCAAATGGTCATTGCAATAATGGCGAAACTAATTTCTTTTGCACCCAACTTGGCGGCTGGAAGTGGCTTCATCCCCGATTCAATATGCCGATAGTTGTTTTCTAAGACCACAATGGCATCATCGACAACCAAACCAACAGCCAAGACCAAGGCGAGCAAAGTCATGACATTAATACTAAAACCCAGGACAAACATCACGGCGAATGAAGCAACTAGGCAAACAGGGATAGTTACTATCGGGATTAACGTCGCACGCCACGTACCCAAAAACAGTAACGTAATCAATACCACCAAAATGACTGCTTCGATAATCGTCATGTACACTTCATCAACCGATTGTTTAAGCACGCTGCCCAAATCAGCAACCACAGTAATTTTGTAGCCTGTTGGTAAAAATTGCTGCAGTTGCTGAATTTTTTGTTTCACCGCTTGAGTCACTTCAATCGGATTGGCATTATCACTGGCTGCAATATTCATTGCGATGCCTGGGTCACCACCAATATTGGTAAAATCACCGCTAATACTGTCTTGACCAACAAACACATGAGCCAGCTGTCCAAGCTTAATAAAATGCCCTCCTCTTTTGGCTATAATCAATTCACGAAATGCTTTTAAATCTGGCAAGTTTGAACTGGTGGTGATTGAAATTAGCTGATCACTACTGACCAATGATCCTGCAGACATAGTATCGCTGCTTTCTTGAATTTTTTGTAAAATAGTTGATGGTGGAATTTTAAACTCAGCAAGTGCCTGTGGGTTTAAGGCTATTCGCACGGCAGTCTTCGCATTTTCAACATAGACGCCACCAACACCAGGCAACTGCTGCATAGGTTTTTGGATATTATTTTGCACATAGCGTCGCAGTGCGGCTTGATCATGACCAGGGGCGCTAACACCCAAAAACATCACGGTATTTTGTCCATTGTCCGCACTATGAATTTCCGGTCGCTTAGCCGAATCAGGTAAGTTAACAGCCGAGACTGTTTGCATGACTGACGATTGCGCCGTCACGAACTCAGCTTGTGATACATCACCAAACTTTAACGTAATATCACTAGAGCCAGCTGAAGAATCAGATGTCATTTGATCTAAATCTGGCGTGCCCGCCAACGCATCTTCCAGAGGCTGCGTAATCGTTTGCTCAACTTGCTCAGCACTAGCACCTGGGTCAGAAACGCTAACATAAAGTTTGGGCACAAATATTGTCGGTTGATAACGTAAATCCAGCTGCTGATAGCCTAATAGTCCCAGCAAAATCAAAACCAAACTTAAAACGACTGAAAAAACAGGTCGTTGAATACAGAGTTGTGACAGCTTCATAACTTGGTGACAACCTGGACTGTAGATCCATCATGAATCGCGGGATTACCAGCTGAAATGACAGCCTCACCGGCTTTGAGCCCTGAGCTAATGACCGCCTGATTGCCCAGCATCTCATTGACTTCAACTGTCCGCAACAACGCTTTCCCTTTTTTAACAATATAGACATGATAGCCATCTAACGATGGTAATAGACTGATGGCAGGGATGACAATCGCCTGGTGCTTCTCAGAAATAATTTGCTTCACGCTCACTTGAATACCAGGCGACAGTTGCTCAGTTTTTGTCGTCACTGTCGCATGCACCGTAAAAGTATGTGTACTACTATTCACACTAGGAGAAACATAACTGATCTTGCCATGAAATGTTTTACCGGGTGCCGAGCGTGTTGTGAAATGAATCATTTGACCAACCCGGGTGATCGCCAATTCCTCTTCAGGCAATGTATATTGCACGACTAACTGACTCCGATTGACTAAATTAACTAAGGCTTGGCCCACATTGACATAGCTACCCACTGCCATTTGCGTCACGCTGCCATCGCTATTAGTGACAGTTTTTGGCGCACTGACATAACCAGAGAATGGCGCGATCACTTGTGTATCTGCCAACGATTTTTCATCCATATCCACCGTCGCTTTTGCTTGCTGATAGGCTGATTGGTACTTATCCAATGTTGATTGACTGACGATATGCTCCGGTGATTTATCCAATTTTTGATAACGCTGGTAATCGAGTTTTGCTTGCCAAAGTTTGGCCTGATCAATGGCTAATTGTGCTTTTTCAGCCGCATCATCAATAACAAATAACACCGCCCCTTTGCTCACTTTTTGCCCGGAAACAAAATTCATCTGAGTAATTTGCCCCGCTTGGCGTGCCATCAAGGTGACATTCTGTGGCGCAAGTAACGTTCCCAACGCAGACAATGTCAGTGGAATATCTTGAGCCATCGCTTTTTTGACCATCACCGCAATCGGTTTTATGTCAAGTGATGGTTTTTTACTACGATCAAATAAACCATCATAAGCAAACACCGCAAGGATGCTAAGAATAAACAACAAAAAAATAATTTTTTTTGTGTAGCGACTGCGCAACAACTTCATTAAATGTGATGAATCAATTGAATAATCAGCATATTCGCATAAAGGCTGCTACTTGTGAAGCATAGGGAATGCATAGCAATCGTTTTTTGCACGTGTACAAAAAACGATACCTCTCTCAGGTCAGTTAAAAGCCTGAAAAATGCAAAGGGACAACAATATCAATTGCCTGAAAAATTGCCGGCTGCATGGTAATGGGGCTAATGGCCTTGATGATGGCAATAGCTCTTTTCGCCACAATCTTATTAGTCACTTTATTGATAACATGGATAGAATCAATGATGCCTGAGGGTAATAATCTAAATTTAACGATGACTGTTTGTGCTTGATCGAGATCTGGTGCTTGTGCCAGTTGCTGTTGCAGCAAACTAGCAAGATGAGTTAACAAAGCTTGTTGTTGATTTTTTTTCAATTGATTATGCTGAACTTGCCGATGGCCTGATGCGGATATTTTGTCAGTACTGATGTCCCTAGGACGGTCGTTCTTGGGCTGAGAATGCTTTATCGATAGCACTTTTAAAGGTGACCATAGACTCGCACCCCGCATCGCTGTAGGGAGTAAATTATCTTGGGAATCAGGTTTTTGGCTGCTGAACCCCTGAGACTTTGCTGGCTGTAAATGATGATGGCTAGATTGGGAAGTGGTGACCATTTTCTGTCTGGGCGATTTTGGTTGCCTATCAGCTGACAGCAAATAGGTATTGATAACCCCTGCGTCATGCGCAGACAACCCTTGGTGCAACCGGGGTTTTTGTTGCAGATTAACAAAGGTTATGGCTACCAACAGCCACAGATGGATCATGATGGAGATAATGACCGGACTGTCACACTTTGCACAAAAACGACGACACCAAAACAAAACCATTTGGGATTTACACAAAGTGATACCCCAGACTAATACTACCATTGATCCCAGGGGCGGGATAAAAGGCAAACGTGCTTGGGGCATAGAATGAAACATAATCATTGTCATCCCGATTGGTTAGATTATTAATACGCAAGGTCACAAACCAATTTTTTTGATCATAACTCACCCCACTATCCCAGGTCGTGATATCACCAAAGCTACGTTGCTGTCTAGATAAATCACCAATCGCGTAACGCTGGCCAATATAGTGACCAGCAATAAACCATTGCCAATGCTGTCGGATACGATAATTGAGCTGCCAGTCACTGGTAATAGGTGTTGTCCATGGAATTTTTTTACCTGAATATGGCCCGGCAACTAAGCGATTATTCATCAGTGATAGGCTGGCCTGTAACCGCCAGTAATGATTCAGTTGCTGTTTGACATGAATCAACAAACCATCATGAATGCTTTTATCGAGATTAACATTCTTTCCCCCATTAGGGTCATATGTGATTTCATTGTGAATAATCAAGCGATACAAATTGAATTGCAGCTCACCTGATTGATGGCGCCAAATACCACCAAGCTCATAAGAAACACCCGTTTGTACTTGTAAATCCGCATTAATCGCAATCGGCTGGCCAGTGATATATTGATATTCATCAACCAGTGGCAGCCGATAACTATCAGCCCGCCTCACATACCACCGCCAATGAGCATTAGGCTGGTAATTAAGACCGATAGTACTAGCGATACCAGCAAAATGTTGCTGTTGCTGATGAAGCTGAGAATTTTGTTTAATCCAATAATAGCGAACACCGCCAGATGCTTGCCAATGTTTGCGTAAGTCGATCGACCCGAGGGTATAAAAGCTTTGCTGATTTTGTCGTGCATCCGTATAGGGTCTCCCACTTAACAGATAACGATAATGATATTGACTAATATCTGAGCCAATCTGCCACTGCCATGGTCTTTTCAGCCAGAAACCATCGGCAATAAATTTTGGGTGTAACTGCCAATGTTGTGCATGAATCGACACAGTAGAAACGGGCGTAAAAAACCACTGGCCATTGGCCTGTTGATGTTGATACTGACTAGTAAACAACCACCGCCAAGTTTGGTTTAGCCTAGTTTGATGTCGCCATGACAATGTGACTGTTTGGTTATCGAGCCAGCCCTGCCCAGTTGGGGAGGCAGCCTGACGATTGTTATTCAGTGCTTGCTCACTCAGTGAGCCAGGATAATCATTATATTGATCGCTATAGGCAACTTGCCATTGGTTATACTGGGTTTGATCATGTTGATTTAATTGTAGGTTAACGCTTTTTAGATCTTGCTTTGAATGATCACGATAACCCTGCTGACTATGATCAGTCACCCCGCCAGCTATACCCCACGTTGAGCCCAAGCGTTTCGCAAACTGTGCGTTGATATTGTCCTGCCTGGGCATCCCGGTTTGGAGTTGCACACTGGCATCATCTTTCATCACCGTATTGGTAATAATGTTAATGACCCCACCGACAGCATGATTGCCATATAACACACTAGCACTTCCTGTAAGCACTTCAATGGCTTTAATCTGCTCTAGTGGGATCGCATTAATATTGGCTGCCTCTAGAGTAATACTATTAATCGGTTGTCCATCTAATAGGACCAAAGTATTACTCGAGGCCTGACTACCAAAACCTCGCAGGCTCAGACTTGGATTGCTACCTGCCCCATGAAAGATATTTAATCCTGCCACATGACTCAACGCTTGGCCGAGACTAGTATCACCTTGCTGTTGTAGCTGCTTGGAAGTGATAATGCTTGGGAACCCAGTGTAGCGTTGGTTACTGCTGATATCTGGGGAAATTTTTGGCGCTTGGACCAGCGTAGGCAAATAATAAATAGCCGGCTGTGAACTGGCGATGACCAGTGCAGGGCTAAGCATTAGCCATAAATAGCGATATAGATGTCGTTTCATTCATGTTCCCGGAAGCCGACCCGCAAGGGATGTATTTTTTATCTCGACCAGGTTCCGGGCTGATAACATCTTACCATGCTAATCACCGTTGCGGGGGCAGCGTTAGATTATCACTAACTTCCCTGATATGAATAAACACCCAGGCATTGAAGCACTAAGAGCGTATGGCTGTTGATTATAATCCGGTGCTTTATCGATTATCAACTGCTATGGCATTGAATCAAAGATAAAAATCACGGGCGGATAACCAGGGTTTCATGCGGATAAAAACATGAGTGTCATCAATGTACCGCCCCTAAAACACTCACCCTACGCAGCAACCATCTCTTTGCTTATTTCTGCGTTGCTTTAACACCTGCGGTGCTCAAGTACTAGCTAAAACATTAAGGTCTACGCTCAGACTCACCATCAATCGTTCTGCCTGAATATGCTGTTTCAGCTTGCGGATTGACACGCGGCTTAGGCCGAATAAAACCGTAACGAATCAGCCAAGAAGTTAATGGCTCACGACATCGGGGAATAATTAAGAATAAGCCTAGAAGGCTGGTAAGAAAACCGGGAATAACCAAAAAAATACCGCCAAGAATTAGAGCCAACCCACGCAAAACTTCAGATTCAGGCGCCTGGCCCAAACTCATTTTTTCTTGTGCCTTACGCATTTCGCCCATACCATGTGTACGAATGATACTACCACCAACAACCATGGAAAGAATCACCAACAACACTGCCAATAAGACACCGACCCAATGAGCAATGAGAAAAAATATCAATAATTCAGCAATAACCCAGATTAATAAAAAGCCTTTAAATAAGTTCATATTGCTCCTTTTTTAGCACTGTATTAATTGAGTGATAGTTGATGCTGTTCCTATGGTTCGCAGTGGTATGGCTTATTTCTCAAAAAACTTCTTCACACCATCAAACCAACTTTTCGATTGTGGCGTATGATTTTTACCATCAATCAGTGAACCTTCAAACTGCTTCAGAAGATCTTTTTGTTTACTATTTAAATTAACCGGCGTTTCAACTGCCACTTCACACATCAAATCACCAACAGAACCACCACGCAAGGGCTTAACGCCTTTACCACGCAGCCTAAATAACTTGCCACTTTGGGTCTCTGACGGGACTTTGAGTTTTACTTTTCCATCGAGTGTTGGGATCTCAACCTCACCACCCAAGCATGCTTGCGTTAGGCTAATTGGCACTTTGCAACGTAAATGATTACCATCACGAGTAAAGATCGAATGTGATCGAATATGCACTTGAATATATAAGTCACCGGCAACAGAGCCATGAGCACCAGCCTCACCTTCGCCTGCCAAACGAATACGATCACCGGTATCGACGCCAGCGGGAATTTTAACCGATAGTTTGCGTTGATCTTGCACACGACCCTCGCCATGACAACGATGGCAAGGGTCTTTTATGACTTGGCCACGGCCATGGCATTTAGGACAAGTTTGCTGAACTGAAAAAAAACCTTGCTGCATACGCACAGCACCTTGACCACCACAAGTGTCACAGGCTGTTGTACCACTATGGCTTTGTGAACCAGAACCTTTGCAAGGCTGACAGGTTGCCATCGTCGGAATATTTAATTCCGCCTTGCTGCCATGAACTGCGTCCTCAAGTGAAATCTCTAAGTTATACTGTAAATCAGCACCACGCTGTGCTTGTGCACGACCACCGCCAGCACCACGCCCACGACCGCCAAAAATATCACCGAAAATATCACCAAATGCATCAGCGAAACCTGCCCCACCTTGGCCAGCACCAAAGCCACCGAATCCACCCCCGGCATTGTTAGGGTCGACACCAGCATGACCAAATTGATCATAAGCCGCTCGTTTTTGTGAGTCACTTAACACTTCATAGGCTTCTTTGGCTTCTTTGAAGTTCGCTTCGGCTTCTTGGTTATTGGGATTGCGGTCAGGGTGAAACTTCATCGCAAGGCGACGATAAGCTTTTTTGATTTCACCTTCCGAGGCGTTTTTTGCAACGCCGAGGATTTCATAATAATCTCTTGCCATTGGTATTCCTGTTGGCTTCTGCATAAAGTCATCCCCGCATAAGCGGGGATATAGCGTTTGATTGCTGTGTTTGGTTGATCAATATCTCACAAAATGTCGTATCCGCACGGGAATCCAGTGTTGAAAATCGGATCCCCAGATTATTCCGGAATGACATTAAGAGGATATTGACAGTGGTTACACTTACTTACCTTCTTTATCCTTCACTTCTTCAAACTCCGCATCAACCGCGTCATCTTTAGCAGCATGACTCTCAGCCGCTGGCTCACCCCCGTCAGGGGTTGCGCCAGTTTGTTGTTGAGCTTGCATTAATTCAGCTAACTTGCTAGATGCCGTCGTTAATGCCTGTGTTTTTGCTTCAATGTCGGCTTTATCATTACCTTTAACTGATTCTTCTAGGTCTTTGATCGCTGCATCAATTTTGGTTTTCTCATCAGCGGGCAACTTATCACCCAACTCATCAATCGATTTTTTAGTCGCATGAATCATGGTATCAGCGGTATTCCGTGTACTAACCAACTCATGAAACTCTTTATCGGCTGCCGCATTCGCCTCAGCATCTTTAACCATCTTATCAACTTCATCATCGGACAAACCACTGGCTGCTTTAATCACGATAGACTGTTCTTTGCCGGTAGCTTTATCTTTGGCTGAGACATTCAAAATACCATTGGCATCAATATCAAAGGTCACCTCAATCTGTGGCATACCACGTGGCGCAGCAGAGATACCAGCCAAGTCAAAACGGCCCAGTGATTTGTTAGCACTTGCCATTTCACGTTCACCTTGTAGCACATGAATGGTCACGGCGGATTGATTATCTTCAGCCGTTGAGAAAGTCTGGCTCTTTTTCGTTGGAATGGTCGTATTACGATCAATTAACTTGGTGCATACGCCACCCATTGTTTCAATACCCAAGGATAACGGAGTCACATCTAAGAGCAGGACATCCTTAACATCACCGGATAATACGCCACCCTGAATTGCAGCACCCATTGCAACGGCTTCATCCGGGTTGACATCACGACGAGGCTCCTTACCAAAGAAATCTTTAACCGCTTCTTGTACTTTCGGCATACGCGTTTGACCGCCAACCAAAATGACATCCGTAATATCATTAACGCTTAAATCAGCATCTTTCAATGCTTGACGACAAGGCTCAATAGAACGCTTAACCAAATCCTCAACCAAAGACTCAAACTTAGCGCGCGTCACCTTAATATGCAAGTGTTTAGGTCCAGAAGCATCCGCCGTAATATAGGGCAAGTTAATATCGGTTTCTTGGCTAGAAGACAACTCAATTTTTGCTGTTTCAGCCGCTTCTTTTAAACGCTGCAATGCGAGTGGATCTTGGCGCAAATCAAAGCCATCAGATTTCTTAAACTCTTCAACAAGATAATCCATCAAATGACGGTCAAAGTCTTCACCACCTAAGAAAGTATCGCCGTTAGTCGCCAATACTTCGATTTGGCTATCACCTTCAACTTTAGCAATTTCAATGATGGAGACATCGAAAGTACCACCACCCAAGTCGTAAACAGCGATAACTTGGTCGCCTTTACCACTTTTATCCATCCCATAGGCAAGTGCAGCAGCGGTTGGCTCATTGATAATCCGTTTAACTTCAAGGCCGGCAATCTTACCAGCATCTTTCGTTGCTTGACGTTGCGCATCATTGAAGTAAGCAGGCACCGTAATGACTGCCTCGTTCACTTTATGCCCGAGGTAATCTTCCGCTGTTTTTTTCATTTTCATTAACACTTCAGCAGAAATCTGAGGTGGTGCTTTTTTATCACCATTTAATTCAATCCATGCATCACCATTATCGGCTTTGACAATGTTGTAAGGCACTTTGGGAATAATTTCATTCTGCACTGCTTTACCATCGAAAGTCCGGCCAATCAAACGTTTCGCCGCAAAAATGGTGTTTTGCGGGTTGGTCACCGCTTGGCGTTTTGCCGATTCACCAACTAAAATCTTTCCTTCTTTATCTTCAGCAACAATAGACGGTGTGGTGCGACGACCTTCAGAATTCTCAATCACTTTAGCCGTTTTCCCGCCTTCCATGATGGCCACGCAAGAGTTGGTGGTTCCTAAATCAATTCCAATAATAGATGACATTTTGTTCTCCAATTTACTCTGGCAGTTTACCTGCCTCGTCTTGTTATTTCATAGTCGTATGTGGGGATCATTTTTGTAATTTCAAGGCTACTGACTGACAACAACCCGCGCAGGCCTAATTAATCTTCCATTCAATTGATACCCTTTTTGATACACCGTAATCACTGTATTTGAATCAACCTCAGGGCTAGGCATCATCGACATAGCCTCATGTAGTTCTGGATCAAACACCTCACCCTCAGGGTTAATTTGTACCAACCCAAATTTTGCAACATGATCAATAAACATCTTCTCAGTCAACTCAATGCCTTGGCACATCGCTTTGACTTCTTCATGATCACTGTCAATTGCCAATGCTTTTTCCATACTATCAATAACCGGCAATAAAGCATGGCAGAATTTTTCCAACGCAAATTTGTGTGCGTTTTCCAGGTCAATGCTCTGGCGACGCTGTGCATTCTCTAGTTCAGCACAAGCACGTAGGGCTTTATCCCAGTTAGCTTCAGCTTTTTGATTGGCTTCCTCAAGCTCTTTTTGCAATCGCTCGATCTCTGCAGCAAAACGATTATCCTGCTTTTTTTCTTTTGGTTGTTCTTTAGTGGTGTTTTTCGCACTGTCAGCTTTTTTGCTCATTCACAAGTCTCCGTTGGGTTTTTCAGGCATTCGATACAACGCATGAAAGTCATATCTGTAAAGATAACTGATCAGTTATATGGGGTTTAGTAACAAAAACTCAAGGCTGAATTTTGATATTAATCAACTTAACCACAGACATTGCCATGGAATTGCTTTTGCACAACGTGGAAAGCCTCTCTTCAATTAACGCAGCCCGAATATTGCTAAATGACAGCAAATCATATATGGTTGCCCTCCAAATTTCGAGTTTTAGACTATCATGCAGCAAGTATTAATCTTAATTCATTTGATTGTTTGTTTTGCCATCGTTGGCTTAGTGTTATTACAGCAAGGCAAAGGCGCCAACATGGGTGCTGCGTTTGGCAGCGGTGCTTCTAATACACTATTCGGAAGCCGTGGACCGGCATCATTTCTCATGAAACTGACAGGTGGGTTGGTTGCCTTATTTTTTATTACCAGCCTAACAATTGGCTATTTAAATGCACGCGCAGCCAAAGCACAAAATCAATTTGCAGCACCGGCTATCCAATCAACAACGCCTACAACGACAACTAAAACAACCAAACAGACTAAAACTCAACAGTCTGGTGCCTTAAAAACTCAGACCGTCGTGACTGAAAAAAAAGGCATACAAACAAAACCCAATCTCACTAAGCAGTGATAGATTGTTGCCGACGTGGTGGAACTGGTAGACACGCTATCTTGAGGGGGTAGTGGGCCAAGCCCGTGCCGGTTCGAGTCCGGCCGTCGGCACCATTTTTTGTTTTAATATCATTCACTAGTTTACATTAATTGCCTGAAGAACCAAACTATATGACAATTAGGGAGGACCCTCCACGACCATCATCAATCGGTTTGTCATTTGCCTTGCAGAAAGATTAATTGAGTCTTTGATAAAAAACGGTGTCAACCCAAAGTAGAAATGTCCGCTTTTCTGCAAAGTAGAGATGTCCGGTTTGGCTGAAGCAACTTATGCACAAGTGCACAGGCCAAGCTAGCCCTAAAAATTCAAGCTTGAGCCTGTGTGCCCTGTGTATAAGTTGCCTGGTCATTTCTACTTTGTTTTGCAAGTACTTCAGAGTAACATCGCCAAGGGTGGTCCGGTTTTGGCTTATGTTTTTTGATGTGCTTGTCTATGGTTTTATTGATGTTCTTGCTATCGACCACTGGTGCCGGCCGATTTTTCTTATCAAATACTTTGTAGTCTAAAATTTTGCTTTGGTATAGCAATGTGATTTTACCCTTGCGATCACACACGTTAAGCTTTGCCTTACGCATATTGTAGCTTTGGCTTTTAGTTTGAATTTGGTAGATCTTGTTTTTGTAGCTTATTTCAAGTTGCTTACTGATGGTTCTTTCTGCCTGCTCACAAAGGATTAAATCAAGCTCTTCTTTTGTTGGCAGTTCCTTGCGATGCGCATTTGTCTTTGATGCAGGATCAGAGTGGAATTTTTCATTGTGCTGATCAATATATTCTGGTAAAAATTTATTTGCGTCATCAATATTGCTGATTCCCCGCAAGCGCAGCTCTTTGACTAAGCGGTCTTGCAACGTTTGATTGACGCGTTCAACTCGACCTTTTGCTTGAGGTGAATTAGCATTAATGATTTCTATGCCCAGCTCACGACATGCTCTGCCATATTGGGTTTCACCATTGCCGAGCTTAGCCTCTGGAATATTAACTCTGAAAATACTATGTTTATCACTGTAATAGGCAAGGGGGCGGCCATGTTGTTCAATATGTTTTCTAGTTGCATCAAAGTAGCCTTGCGTGCATTCCGTCTCCACAAAATGAAGCGCAACCAGTTTGGAAGTAGCATCATCAATAAAAACAATCAAACAACAAGAAGCACCACGATTTTCAAACCAAGCATGTGGTGAACCATCGATTTGCACCAGCTCACCAAAGCATGGGCGACGGGTTCTCATTTGCTGAGTTTTACGACGAACCTTGCGTGAACGACCTTGCCAAAGACCCTGATTAATCATTAGCTTGCGTACACTCTCAACAGAAATTTTAAGTCGGTGGATGTTAACTAATTTCTCATGGGCAAATGTTGGACCAAAATCATGATAATTGTTGCTAATTACGGTAATCACTTGCTCTTTAAGGTCCTCCGATAGCCGATTATTGCTTTGCCTACCTCGACGCTTTGAAACAAGACTCTGCTCCTTGTCTTGCTGGTAAGACTTTTGTAAACGCCTAAAATGACGAGAACTTATGCCAAGCTGAATGCTACCCTCACACTGACTAAGCTTTTTACTTAGCACCTGCTCAATAACTTTGGCTCGATCACGCTCTTTTAAACTCATCGTTAATAGTCCTGGTTCTTGCAAAATTGATCGCCTTTATAAATTTGAAAGCGGACATTTTAACTTTGGAGAAACCGGACATTACTACTTTGGTGCTACATTTGATAAAAAACGGATGACAGCACTCCAAAAAGCTGTTATTTTGATATTTATTAATTTCTCGTTCTTTTCCACTTGTTATCCAACGCTGGCTATAACCAAAAGTTACAACAAATAATAAAATGAAAGGAAATGCTGTAACAGTTCTTAATATTTTCCTTCCCTGGGGATTAATAAAATTTGAGGTAAGTTTTTTTTCACTTTTCTTGAGGCCTTCATACAGTTCAGAATGACTATTAAGACCGGGATTTGAGGTGAATTTGATAATGTGCTCAATACATTCTTTTTCATATGTTTTATATTTCTCGAGAAACTGTTTGAAATTAATATATTGTCTATTACGATCAATTAAATTTTTATAATGGTCTTTTATATTGCCATATATGATATCAGCATAGAGTCTTACAATAAGAGTTTTTACGAGAAGTATACTTCCCAATTTATTTTTTAATTCTTCATCCACTAGGACTTCATATCTATTTAAAGGGTTAAAACAAGGGTCTTTTGTCAGACTAGCCATCCATATTTTAATGCATACAATTAAAAGAGCTTCTTCTTTATCCTCCCCCGAGCTCTGGAGATCCCTTTTTATTTTTATCTTTTTCTTATCATTATCAAAAGATAAACTTAATTCCATATATTCTTCATATTTTTTAAATTCCATACATTGAATTGAAGATGTCAATATAGAGTTAAGTTTCGCTAATAATTTTTTCTCATCCATAAGAAATCCCATACATTCCTAGAAAAATTTTATATCAAAGTAAAATTAATATTAAATTAATTGCGTAAGCGCTGAATCTAGTCTCTTCTGGGCTCTTTTCCAATTGTAGTTTATCAAATGTCAACCAACTTTACCGTTGGCAACAAGAGAAAAATAATTTAGTTGTCGCTTGTTTCAAATTGTCAACTCAAAGTAGAGATGTCCGGTTCGCAAAAGCCAATTATGCAACCGTCATCTTTTTACCCATTTCCACATTGTTTTAACAGCTGCGGCGTTCAAGTGCTAGCGGGACGATCCACGCCTCAGTTGTTACGGCTAATCACAGGTAGAATGATGGTTTTTTAGCAAATCGTTTTGTTTCACCATGGATTTTTGTGAGCCTGATCATAGGTAATATATTGCACGGTGAGCAATGTTCATTTTGAGAAAAAAGTAGCTGTTAAGCCGAGATCCTTCTAGATGTGATGACCTACATAACAGTGATTCAATATCGACTATGCTACAATTCAGCTAAGACACTTATTCTTTTAATGACATGCTTCCAGGCCTAATTTTTATTATTGCCGCACCGTCTGGTGCAGGGAAAACCAGTTTAGTCAAAGCGTTGCTTGAAAAAGAACCACGTTTAGCGGTAGCTGTATCTCATACAACCCGCGCACAACGCCCTGCTGAGGAGCCTGGTCAACATTATCATTTCATTACTGATGAAACCTTTATTGAATATCGAGATCGTGGTGATTTTGTTGAGCATGCGCAAGTTTTTGATTATCACTACGCCACCAGTAAAGCCGCGATTTTGCAGCCGCTAGAGCAAGGAAAGGATGTCTTACTCGATATTGATTGGCAAGGTGCCGAACAAATTCGCAAGAATTTTCCTACCTCGCAAGTCACCAGCATCTTCTTATTACCCCCATCAAAAATGGCTTTACGTGAGCGCCTGTTAAACCGCGGTCAAGATGACTATGAAACGATTAATCGACGCATGACCAAAGCGCAAGATGAAATGAGTCATTATAACGAATTTGATTATTTATTAATTAATGATGATTTTGCACAAACTCTCGAGCAACTATATCAAATTATTGAAACAGCACACTTCCGCCGTGAACGCCAAGCACAATTACAAAAAAATCTGTTACAAGAATTACTGCACTAAGCGCGCAGTGTTTGAATCGGATCAAGTTTCGCTGCTTTCCATGCAGGATAAAATCCAAAGAAAATACCTACTAGCACTGAAACCAGACAGCCAATCAATGGCGGCAAGAAAAATACGGCAAATTGCCAATGCGAAACGATCGAGACAATCCATGTCGCTAGAACCCCAAGCAACATACCAGCAACGCCACCAAACACAGATAGCACCACCGCTTCAACTAAAAATTGTAGTTGTATATCACGCTGCTTTGCGCCAATCGCTAAGCGAATACCAATCTCTTTATGGCGCTCTGTTACCGACACCAACATAATATTCATTACCCCAATACCACCAACGAGCAAGGAAATACTACCAATCAACCCTAACAATAAGGTCATGGTTTCAGAGGATTTTTTCATACTATCAATAATTGACTTGGGACTACGGATACTGACATTTTGCTTAATCGTATGTGCTTTGATATAGGTCTTGATGACTGACTGTGTTGTCGCCATAAGATTTGTATCACGAATTTTAATTGCCAAGTTGCTGATGACCGCATTCTTCTGTAATGACATGGCAATATTTAAGGGTACTAAAATAGCATGATTAAAATCGGTATTAAAAAAGAAATTGGTTGGCCATTTTTTCATCACACCAACAATAGTGAAAATAGTCGAACCAGATTTAATTTGGCTGCCAATTGGATCAGTAAAGCCACGTGTTTTCATCGCCTGATATAAATCATAACCAATCACACAAAAATAACTATGCACATCGAGGTAAGATAAAAATCGGCCTTTCAATAACTGCAGCTTGGCAATATCAACCATACTCGGCGTTATACCCACAGCGCTGCCTTGCATACTTTTACCGCGATAGACAATACCACCATAGCTACCAAAATAAGGCGCAACTAGTGCAATGTTTTGAGAGCTATGCACCAAGGCATTGGCTGTTTTGATACTTAAGTGTGCATGCGGATTGGCTTGTTGCTGGGTACCAAAGCTATTTGAATACGTTGAAACAGACAATAGATTGATCCCCATTTTTGTGAACTGGGATAGAATTTGATGCTCCGCCAATTGACCGATAGACACCATTGCCACAACTGACGCTGTACCCACCAGAATACCAAGCACTGCTAAAAATGCACGCAACTTTGAAATCGTTAACTGACGAATCGCTTCAAAAAAATGGGTTTTTAAACTAACCATTATGTCTTCACTGATGGTAGGACAACTTTCTCACCGATTGTCAGCCCTGATAAAATTTCAGCTTTATCAACCAATACTTTTCCAACCCGCACAACAACTGCCTTGCTGGTTTGAGTTTTGGTGTTATAGACGTGCACCACATTTTTGCCGGATTGATCGTGGCTAACCGCATTCACTGGCACCGTCAGGGCTTTATTATGCCGATAAACCGTAATTGCAATCTGTGCATCCATTCCCGAGCGTATCCACTTAGCCTGATCCGGCGTGACTTTTTTAACCACCACCTCAACCGGAAATGTCGGCAAACCACCACCTTCGCCACCGCCTGAGGCTTGTGCTGCTACTTCGGTGACCACACCATGAAGTGTTACTTTGGGGAACGCTGAACCGGTGATGACTGCGACGTCACCTTTCTTAATCTGATTGATATTGATTTCTGGCACGAAAAAATCGATCTTCAAACCACTCATATCTCCAATATCCATTAACACTTGCTGATAGCTAATCGTAGAACCGGCAATCACTTTGCCATTACTTTTATCATCACCACTACTGCTGGTATTTTCTGGCACTAACACAATGCCAGTTGCGGGAGCATTTACCGTCTTTTGGTCAACCTGCCGCTGCAAGGATTGATATTTCTCTTTCGCATTTTCCATTTGCAACTGCACACTTAAAAAACTATCACCTTTGCCTTTTTCAAGGGTTTGTTGCAGCGCTCGTTGTTGTTGCTGATAGTTCATTTTACTATCTGATACGGCATTTTTACTTTGCTCAAGCGTATCTTTAGCAATAATACCCATCTTGTATAAATGCTGGTTCTCTTGGTAGGTTGTTTCAGCTGTCGTCAGGCTACGTTTGGCACGCAACAGACTATCTTGCGCATTGATGACACTATCACTTTGCCGCCAATCTTGATACTTACGGTAATTATCCATCGCTTGTAAGTAACTGACCTTGGCATTACGTAAGTCATTGGATAATTTTTTTGAATTGATATGTAATAGCTTCTGCCCTTTTTTAACCACGGAACCATAAGCAAAATACACCTGATCGACCACGCCAGCTGAAGGGCTAATCACCGGCACATTTTTCAGTGGCGAAATACTCCCGCTATAATAAAGCGTTTGTGTTGCCTCACCATAACTGACCGTATACAGCTTAGGGGCCGCCATGACCGACAAAGGTAACAGGCTAAAAATACTGGCAAGAACATGACGACTCAGGCGAGATGAGAATAAAAACTTACGCATGCGATGGAACCCTCAATTGAATATGCCATTTTTGCAATAAAGTGCCAACCAATTCCTGGTAATTCATCACTTGTTCAAGATAATGAATTTTGGCACCGACTAAATTAATTTTTGCCTGGATTAACTGTTGTTGCTGTTGCGATAGGCTAAAGGCACCTAACTTGCCGTATTGAAAGCGAACTTGCGCCGCTTTAACATTTTCTTCGTTGAGCTTGAGATTTTGCTTTGATGTCTCTAATTGCTGCCATTGCTGTTTTAGATTATTCACCGCGGTAATCACATTCGTCTTTAAACTGCGCTTGGCATTTTCCATCGCAATCTGTGCATTTTGTTGATTAATTGAGGCCGATAGTTGTGCTTTATCAATATCCACTTGATTAAACGGAATACTCAGATCAAGCGACACCGAGGTATTATTCACAAAATTAGTATTATTTTGATCAGAATCTCCTGGAAAAGTTTGTGCAAACCGCTGATGCGAACGAGATAGTTTAAGATCTAACTGCCAACGGCGTTGGTTTTTTGCACTGAGCATATTGCGTTGCTGTTGAATATAGTTCAATCGCGCAACAGCAAGATCAATATTATTTTTAGTCGCTAACTCTAGACTATCCTTTAAGCTCGGCTGGGTAAGTTGCAACTCAAGCTGCTTGGGCAAACTAAAATCTGTTGTCTCTGGCAAACCCAAATCATTCAGTAAGGTCGTTTTAGCTGTGCTGAAACCTTGCATCGCGGTGTGCACTGCCTGCTGTTGGGAAGTAATATCAAGACGCGCTTGCACCAGATCCATTCTGGGAATGCGCCCAGCTTTCAGCATGGCTTGACGAGTTTGCAAGGCCTGCTGCTTTTGTATCAACGCCTGTTTCGCAATGTCCAGGCTTTGTTTTGCCTGGTAAAGGGCATAGTAATCCTGCGCCGTTTTAATCAACGTACTAAACACTTGCTTTTTCAAATTTAGGCTATCGACTGTTTGCTGGTCTTTGGCATTGCGTAATGAGATCTCATTGACGTCGACACCAAAATTTTGCAACAGTGGCTGACTGATACTAATATTCCAAGATGTATTTTTACCGTCACTACCGCCTACGCCTGTCTGTGAACTTGGGCTATAGCCGACAGCACCACTGAGTGTGGCACCCCATGGCATTTTCCAACTCACCGACGGCCCAATATCGAAGGTTTTGCTACTAGAACTGCTATCACTATCAGGCTGATCACCACCACTGCTACTATTATCATTTTTGGTGTATGTTGCACTGCCACTGATACTTAGCTGCGGTAGAAAAGCTTCTTGTGCAGCATAGAGATCATAGTACTCAAGCTTGCGATTATTAATGCTGGTGATTAATTGCGGGTTATGGTGCAGTGCTATCAGCACGGCCTCACGAAGGGTCAAAAGATTACTGGCCTTGGCCATGGGCAACGGCGAATTTAAGCTTAAAAAATTGTCTGGTTTTGCCGGCAAAAATGGTTGTTTGCCCGGCAAATTTTTTAGGGGCAATGCAAAACTTGCACCACTGAATAATAACGTCAAACTGATAACAAAACGCACAATCATGACATAGCAAAATGAATATGGCCTGGGATTATACATGCTTTCACGATGCGCCTAAAACTATTGGCGCTGTGTATAGCCAATAATAAGCAGCAAGAGCAGGCCCCCAAACCAAGGCAAGCCACCCGGCAATAATCAACGCTGGGCCAAAAGCAATGGCTTGGTCCATCGCCGTCCGACGACAAAGCTTTCTTAACACAACAAATAGCAACCCCAAAATGCCTGCCATTAGAAGGGTTAGTGGCAGCAACTGCCAACCAACCCATGCACCTATCGCAGCAAATAATTTAAAATCTCCATAGCCCAAGCCTTCTTTACCTGTCAGCAATTTGAACAGCCAAAAAACAAGCCACAATGATAGATAACCAACAACAGCACCAATCACGGCACTATGTAAATCACTAAAAAGACCACAGGTATTCGCTATTAAACCAAGCCAGATCAGAGGCAGAGTTAAGCTGTCTGGTAGTAACTGGTGATCATAATCAATGAAAAATAAGGCCAGCACGAACCAACTAAACAACAAAATAAAGGGTAATGACCACAGCGCACCAACATGCCACGTGACAAAACCAGATATCAACGCTGACAGTAGCTCAACAGCTGGATAGCGATAAGAAATTTTGCCATCGCAATGACCACATCGGCCACGCAAAGCGATGAAACTAATGAATGGTAATAACTGCCACCAAACCAGCGTTTGATGACAATACAGACAATGTGAACGCGGATGCCACAAACTTAATTCACAGTGCTCACCTGGTTTTTCCCAATGATGCTTTAATATCAAAGGCACACGATAGATCACTACATTCAAAAAACTACCAACACAAGCGCCTATCACTGCAACAACAACTGTCAACAAATGTGGTGAGCTTTGGTACACTGACAACAACATAAATAGAATAAAAGATTTTTATGCAGGGTAGCGTTGCCACCAAAAAAACACAAGATGTGAACCGCCAAGTCCAACTGCAAGAGAGCTGGAAAATTCGCCTAGCCTCTGAATTTACCCAAGATTATATGCAAAGACTACGTATGTTTTTAGTCCAAGAAAAGCAGCAGGGCAAAGAGATTTATCCCCAGGGTAATGACTATTTTGCGGCACTTAATGCCGTACCATTTGATGAGATTAAAGTGGTGATATTAGGACAAGATCCCTATCATGGGCCTAATCAAGCGCACGGTTTATCCTTTTCAGTCAAACCTGGCATCGCCATTCCACCCTCTTTGCGCAATATCTATCAGGAGCTACATCATGATATTGGCTTTCAAATACCCAATCACGGCTGCTTGACCCCCTGGGCACAGCAAGGTGTTTTACTCTTAAACAGTGTCCTCACGGTAGAAAAAAACCTGGCGGCCTCACATCAGGGCAAAGGCTGGGAACGCTTCACCGATGTGATTATTCATCAACTCAATGAGCAACACGAACATCTCGTCTTTTTACTCTGGGGCAGCTATGCACAAAAAAAAGGCGCATTTATTGACAGTAACCGTCATTTAGTCATTAAATCACCACATCCCTCGCCGCTATCAGCACACCGTGGTTTTTTAGGTAGTCAGCCCTTTTCAAAAACAAATGATTATCTTAAAGCTCATGGTAAATCAACAATTAATTGGCAACTGTAGCTATGGTCGGTGACTGTGATTGATGGTTAGCCAGGCAAATCGCTACCAAACGCTATGATATTACTACCATTTAGCGTAAAGTCGAGACCAAACCATTAACACACTGGTCATCCATGCAAGCTGACGTTATCTCACTCGCTGATCTTATTTCGATCCTCTTCAAGCACAAAAAGAAAGCGATTAGTTTATTTATTATCCTTGTCATCCTCAGTGCTATTTTTCTTATTTTTCACCAACAAAAGTATCAAGTCTCACAAACTTTTATCGCACCGCACTATAACAATGTCAATAACAGCAATAACACTGACACGAAGACACTATTACCGCTACTAACGCAACAGCTATCAAGTAGCGAGCTCGCAAAAACCATGGTACTACCAAGTCTAGTAGAGAATGCTAGCAATGTGCTTTTCCATGACATGCATGTCGCCGGCTCAGCAAACAACACGACTCCCCTGTATGTGCAGTTAACAGTCAAACTACGCAAATCACAGATCAAATCAGCAGTGCACTTATTTAACCAGGTGATCAAACAAATTGATGGTCTACAGCAACCTGCCATTGCAAAAATTCTTAATAATTGGAAAAGTGAACAAGCACTACTGAACAAACAGCGCCTGTTCTACATTCGACAAATCAACGCGGCAGGCCACAACACAAAAAATTCCCTTGACTACCACTTGATTGCTTCAAGCTATGCCGCAGTTTTATCTAAGATTCAAACAACATTAAATCAACTACAACTGAAGCAACAGAGCTTAACGACAAACAATCAGGCCTTATCAACACTGGTTGTAGAAAAAACCGGATTAAGCCGAAGCATACTGGCATGCCTATTGATTCTTGTCAGCCTGATTCTCTCCGGCGTCATTGTGATTGCTATCGCTTTGATTGCTGACTCGCTGCGTACTAGCAAATAATATACATTGATGAGCAATAGACAACGGGTCGTCATTTCACCCGATCTATGCGGACAGCGCTTTGACCAAGCTCTAAGCCAAATCTTCAAGGACTATTCACGCTCACGACTACAGAAGTGGTTAAAACACGGTCACATCTTACTTGATGGCCAAAAAACTGAGGCGAAGCACAAGGTCAAAGGTGGCGAGGAGATTACTCTCACAATTCAAAAAGACCCCGAGACTTTCTCTAAACCCGAGGCTATTGCTTTGGATATCATTTTTGAAGACGCTCATTTACTGGTCATTAATAAACCCGTCGGCCTGGTGGTTCACCCAGGCGCGGGCAACAGTTGCGGCACACTTGTCAACGCGCTGTTACATCACGACATTCGCTTAGAACAGCTGCCACGCGCTGGACTTGTGCATCGTCTGGATAAAGAAACTAGCGGTCTGTTATTGGTTGCCAAAACATTGCCTGCTTACACCAAACTGATTGCCATGATGCAAAACCGCGACATTCACCGCGAATATCAAGCCATTGTTTGTGGCCTATTAACCGCCGGTTTTTCAATTAATAAGCCTATTACCCGTCATCCAAAAAACCGCATCAAAATGGCAATTGCCCCACAAGGCATGGGCAAAGATGCTGTCACTCATGTTCGGGTATTACAACGTTTCGCTGCACATAGTCTCTTGCGCGTGATTCTAGAGACCGGCCGCACACATCAAATTCGGGTTCATCTTAGCGATAAAGGCTACCCACTGGTTGGCGACCCCGTCTACGGGGGGCGCTTACACATGCCAGCTGGTGCCAGTGAATCACTCATTGCAGCTTTGCGCCAGTTCAAGCATCAAGCGTTACATGCCTATCAGCTAAGCTTAAGACATCCGATCACAAATCATGAGCTGACTTGGCAAGCTCCTTTGCCACAAGATATGCAAAATTTGATTGATGTCTTGTCAGTCAGCAACTGTAATTGAATACCGAGAAAACAGCAATACAGCAATACAGCAATACTGTGACTCAAATTACTCCCTATAGATCCATCCGCGCCAAACCACCCTGCGTACCAACATATAACTGCTGATCAACTAACAATGCATCATTGATGCTATTCCCAGGTAGTCCAGAGGTTGTTAAATATTGTTGATGCTGATTACCATTTATCTTGTACAGCCCATTGTCAGTGGATGCATAAAGTATGCCGTCATTATCAAGAATACCATTAACCTGATGACTTGCTGTCAATACAACTGTCCATGTCTGACCATTGTCTTGTGACTCAAATAGCCCTTTTTGACCACCGGCATATAACATACTACCAGACACAGTAAGGGCATTAATCGAACCAAAACTATTGGTACTCGGAAGCTGATCCCAGCTCTTACCATTATCCAAAGATTTATATACACCATCGCCATTAATACCTGCATATAAGGTACTTCCCAACTTTGCAAAAGCATAAACACTTCTTGCTGCAACACCTTGTGCCTCTTGCCAAGTAGCACCTGCATCTTCTGAAAACTTAATCCCACCATTGACAATGCCAACAACTATATTCTGACCTTGAGCATAAACACTAAACAAACTATCCCCTGACAATATCCGCCAAGTATGTCCCTGATCATTGGAAACCGCCAAACCATGACGGGTTGCCGCATAGAGCTTATCGCTACTATCACTAACCACCTGCCTGATTTGGTCAGAAGGCAGCCCATTCCCAGTGGTTATAACCTGCCAAGTTTGTCCGCCATCATCGGAAACTCCAATACCATTATATTGTGTAGAGACATATAGATGATTTTTATAATCAAACAACGCATTTACTTGGTTAATTCTTTTATCTATCCCAGGGTATGCGCCAACACTTGAATCTAACGGCAAAAAGGGCGTATTGACAGCACCTAATGACTGCCATGTTGTTGCTTTATGATGAAGACTTGTTAGGCCTGCAGAGGTTGCGGCATAAAAGCAACCCGTAGAATCAACACCCAAACTATAAACCTTACTACTTGGCAAACCACTGCCAGCATCATATTTATGGTAGTTATTGGTGTCACCACTAGTAAAGAAATAAGCACCTGTATCTGTAGCAGCTGCTAATGGTTGATGGTTATCATCAAACAATATGTCATAGACAAAACCTTTATTTTGCAGTGAGATTTGCCAAGTTGACCCCTGATCTGCCGACTGATAAATACCTAAAGTTGTTGCCAGGTATAAGTGATTATTTTGCATTGACATCTGAATCGCTACTGGGCTGCCTGGCAAATTCACCTGCTGCCAAGTTAGCCCCCCATCAGAAGACTCAAATACCCCCCTGATCGCTAATGCATAAATTTTATCCCCACTAACTACCACTTGAAAAACCTGATTACCTTGATTTACCCCATCAACATCATGCTGCACCCAAGTGTAGCCATCATTAGAAATATCAACACTTCCCTCTGCAGTCCCCGCATAGATCGTCTTGCCAGAAAAAGTTAAACTATTGACTTGATCACCATTAACTGAGCGGAAATGCCAGGTTTTACCATAATCTGTAGAAACACTAATTCCTGCATTGGTTGCCACATAGAAGCTATTATCATTAACTTTAATATCATTAATGCCATTACCACCGAGACCATCTGCTGCCGTCAAATTTTTCCAATTTTTACCTTGATCACGGGATATGGAGAGCCCTTGTGTTCCCGCAAAAAGCAGTATTTGGTGAGACACACCACTTGAATCTGTATAGTTATAGGGCAATACAAACCGGCCAACATGACTTGCAAGTGATGTAGAGACCGGATGCATACTCGCGGTTAAACTATAAAATGCTGGATAATGATTAACTTGCAAGCCTGCAGACATGCCATTGCTGAGTGTCACATCTGTTTTAATCGGATTAGATTGGGATGCCCGCCCTGTAAACTGATAAGTGTTAACACAACTTTTTCCAGCACCCAAAATGTTACCGCAATTTGAATCTTTGGCAACTGGCTGGCCTAATATTGGCGCATCAATCGCTATAGGCTGAGTATTAGCACCATTATTGTTAACCGTGACTTTAATATCATGAGCAATGCCATCGGTGATAGTGACAGTACTTGGATCAACAGCTAGTGACAACATACTCTTACGATTCGTAATTTTTTCCTGTGCTGAATCAGCATTAGCCGCCGTTACCATAATATCTGTTGCAATCGTCTCATTAGTTGGCCTATAAATGATTTCACAGCTATTACCTGCAGATAGATTAATACCATCGCAGTCATTTTTGACAACATCTAGAGCTTCACCATGGTTAAGTCCCGACTCTGACGTAAGCGTTGCTGAGACTTTTTGCGCAGTAACAGATGAATTATTGGTCACTAACAAGCTAAAGTCCTGATTGGGGATAGACTCTGTCTGACTCGGCTCCAACGAGCTAAATGCAAGCTCAGGCCTAACAACCGACACCGCACCCTCTGCCAACTTATCATCATTGGCATTAATTTGATAAGAAACATCTTGGGTTGGCGCATCATTACTTGCTTGGAGCTTGAAGGTACATTGCGCATTATTCGGCAGTAACTTTACACACTGATTATCAAAAATATGAACAGCAGCACCATCAGCTTGATCAGCCTGAGCCAAAGTAAACTGTGCTTTACTTAAATCTATTGCTTTACCCGTTATATTACTGACTGTGACCGTGTTCGCATCACCACTAGCGACAGTATCACGATCTGCATGCAATGATAATGCATTCACTCGAAGGGTTTGTACCGTCGACTTTTGTACAATACCATCGACAGTGGCCTGCACTTGATATTGCACTAAAGAATTAGCCAAGCTTTGATAAGCAGAATCTTTAGCTGCCAAAGTAATTGTGCAAGCTTGGTTTGGTGTAAACCGGTTACAGCTGATACTTTTCGTCACCACAAAATCATTGGCATCAGCGGGGCTAACAAAATTAAATTTAAGATTCGTTGCAGCAGATTCTGGCGATGTTTGCGCACCAAGGTGAAAACTCATTAACAAGGGCTGCAGTTTAACATGGACATCCATGCTATCACCTAAAGCAACCTGATTATTACTAGAAACTTCCAGTTTAGCGACAGGTCCAACTGGTGGCACAGGCTGTGGTGAAGAGCTACTGCCACCGCCGCCACAAGCAGATAACAATGCAGTAGCCACTGCCAATGATATATTGAAACAAATTTTTTGATACGGAAAACGTCCCTGCTTCCTATTATCCATCCTGGATCTCCTAATTGTATGCAGCCCCTAATGAAGGCAAAAACTCAAAAAACTTCATCAGAGTAATGGCTAGGCAAAACAGAGATGATGTGACGAAGAGACTAAGACAAACTAAAAGTTCTAATTTTCACTCACAAACACCCAATACTTCCACAGACTGTTTACCTAGTTTACTCATTTATCCTAGCCCTAATTCTCGCCATTATCTAGACCTAAAATCATTTTTTTAGTATAGAAAAAAGCTTAGATAAGAAATATCAGCTCAAACTAAACTCAGTCAACTATATGTACTTCATTTTCAGGATTATTCAGTTCCTCAATATTCATAAAAGTATTCGAATTTTCATAAGAAGTCCCATGATTCTGTTGCCTATGATAGTGTTTGTAATAAAACCAAATACCAAGACCAAAAATCGGCAGTGCAAGTGGGCTTATCCCCATGGAAGTTGCCGAGGCAAGCATCAGCACCGTGTTAGGTGACATCATGTTATTAGACAAGCCTATCTCAAATAATTGTCGCGAACCACCATGGCTTATCTCGTGACAATTATAAGTGCCACCAAAACCCGACGGAACAAAACATGAAAGCTCATTAGGAGAGTAAGATCCTTGTGGACTATTTGGATCGGTATTCTCTTGATTCAACTCTAAGACTACTTTAACCGTTGTGTCTTGTTCAAGGGACAAACTAAATCTTCCCTGCTCTAATTGATTTTCAGTAAAAGGAATTAAATCGCCATTATCTTTGCTATAGCCGCATCTCGATGGATCCAGCACACTTAAATTGTCTGGCCTATCAAACGTCACTGTCACTGCAGAGCCAGAGAGTGAGTGCTGAACCTCAGGGGAAATATCCCACTGATAATAACCACTTTTAAAGCCCAAACTGATCGCACTAGAATTTGCATTTTCTGTTACCTCTGCCTCAGAAACACTAACTGTCAATTTATCTTTATACGTCACATTCCGAGCACTATCATTATCGTCAACATAGCTATATTGCATGCCATTAATAATGTTTTCTGCCTTTTGCACTGTCATCGGCGTACTGGGTTCATAGGTGATGGTTTTACTATTGTCACCATTGGTAGTGACTGAAAAACCAGGAGGGAAACTTTCAGCTTGTGCCAAATCAATACGGTTATTATCAATTGTTAAAACACCTTCTGGCGATGGACGAATAACACTACTACTCATTGTGAACGTCACCGCTTTAATTTTTTGCCCAGGCTCCTGAGTATCAACAGAAACATGACTTTGATCATTAATTTCAATTTTAGGCGCATCATTGACTGCCTTTACAAAGATAGAAGATGTAAAGCCGTCAGGTTCCGTTGTATTAAGGCCGCCATTTTGAGTACCGCCATCATCTTGAACCTTATCCAGGGCTATAGAAAAGGTATAGTTTTGCAAAATATGGTTAGAATTATTTTTATAGCTCAAACTCTTCAACAAAGACTCAATATGCTCAACGGATGCATTACCACTATTAGTCAGTGTTAAAGTTCCTAAATTTTTTGAGCGTGAATAACTATAAATATGATCACGATATGTAAAATTAACGTTAATTTTATCCTGACCAAGATCAATAGTAACCCCATTTTCAAGCGACAATTGATCAGCCTCTGATGCATTAGAAATTCGAAATATCAGTGTTGATATGGTTTGACTTAATTCACCACCACTAGACAAACTGAGGTCTTGATTAAATATTTTTACTGGCTCGCCATTTTCTAAAAACTCAGCCTGATTGCTACCATTTACGGCTGTGGGGGCATTATTAACATACTGAACTGTAAACTGTGTTTTGATTGGCTCAGCTTCAGACAAAATGCTTTGATTATTTTCCTTCCCATTATCTTTAAAGGATAATAAGCTAAATGTGACGAATCGATCTGTCTCCAAATTTTCATCACTATTTTTATATTGAATCGCATTAAATACCTGGCGAAATTGATCACTACTTGCAGGCACACTTTCTTCATTAACAACATGGCTAAGCGTATAGATCTTATTAACACTGTCTATTGCAAGAGTAAACTGATAATTTGTATCACCAACAGTCAGTTTGCACTCTTGTTGTGAACTGGCATCGAAGGCAAATGAACAGTCACCGATAACTAGCTTATCTTTATCCGTCACCCCAGAGAAACCAACCTGGGCCTCAAGAACTGACTGATTTTGATCAACCGCATCAAATTTAGCAATCTCAAAGATATTTTGCTGACCACTACCCTCGCGGTAATTTTTATCCAAATTGGATCCAGTTACCTTTGGCTGATCATAGACTTCTAAAACGGCAATATTGATCGGCACTGTATCAGCAGAAATAGAAGCTTCTCCGCCATTCTGACTGGCATCAAATAGTTGATCACTGCTTAACTCACTGGAGTAATTACTATCAATTGCCCTAAAGAGCAACGCACCTGGCGTACCATTGTAATTTTCATTGGGCATAAAACGCAGTTTCGCATTAGCTGGTAAATATAAAGCATTGCTATCTCTTAAATCAGATGGCAGAACTGCCCAAGTATTACCACTATCTAACGAATATTCGTAAGCGCCATCGTCGCCACTTTTATTATCAGTGACCGCTATGCCCTTTAGGGTGACAGTATCATTATCAAATATTACATTGCCAGCTAAAAACTCAGAGATCAAATCACCATGATTAACTTCGGGGTCCGGATCCTCAGAGATTCCAGTTAAAATAAAGCTAGCACCAGGTTTGATTTCGGGGGCTTTATATATAGGCTCTACAACAGCATCGGAGGAAAAATACCCCATGGCGCTTAATACACCTAAGACAACAGCTGCAGAAACACCGCCTATAGTTAATGTCGCCGTAATGCCTAAAACCCATCGCCATGCAGTCACTCCATTTGGAAAATATTGTTCATAATATTCGTACTGTTGACGGTCAGAGCTAAGATAACTCGCACAATCAATAGTCGCACGCTCGTGAACCTCTGCAATAAGCCGATCATCACCTTTTATCAAATTGGCTAGTGCTTTTAATTTTTGATTTTCATCTGAATCATCGTTGTGTAGATTAATTTGATTATGATCAGTATTGTTGCCCTCACTGCCAAGAGTCGTAGAGCTCGTATCTCCACTTGTATCATTCGCATTTATCAACTGGCTAAGATTTTGGATTTGGTTAAGATCTAGTTTTGTGGTGATGTATTTAGCAACGATTTTATTAAATACATTATTATACCAAGAGTAGTCTTTTATCGATGCTAAGTATTCTTTTATTTCAACAGGGGGTTTTTCATCCTGATTACTATCATCAGGCTCATCATGTGCAATGTCTTGAGCAACCAAAAGCTCGATAGTACTTGCATCAAAACTAACCTCTTTTAACGCTTTAAATAAAGTTGGAGTCAGTGTACCAATTTTTTGCTCAATTTCTGGCCATTGTTTTAAATGTTCCACTTCCTGATTTAAAAGATCAACTGAGTTTTTCAGGGTACTATTCTGAGCCACAGTCTGTTTATGCACGACAGATAATGAACTATTTTCAGCATGAATTTCTTTAAATTTATTTTTTAGACCTTTAATTGACTCAGATTGAGTCTTAATGATGTCATTTAGGCGTTTATAGTCTGTGTTTTTGTCTTTTAGCAATGCAAGTTGTTCTTTTTGTTCAGCAACTAATGCATTTAGGCTATTGATCGTTTTTCCGTCCTGCTTACTATTCATTAACAGATTTTCACGGCTCTTGAATAATTCAGCATTTTGAGACATTAACTGAATATTTTCTTGCAACTGACATGAAAACTCATCAGACCAAAATTGTTTTTTCTTCTCAGATGCGAAATTATTATCCTTTAGCTCCTTTTCATAACTCTCAACTAAACATTTATAGAGCTCTAACTCACCTTCACATTGGCTAAGATTGTTTTTTAACTTTTGATTTTCCTTAACTAATTCTTTATTCTGAGTCAAAGTGTTCCCAAGCTTCATATTTAGGTCATCAGTTTTCTCAGTTAAATCGCTTATCTTCGACTCTTTCTCATAAATTTCATTTAACAATTCATAATTATTATCACTTAAATTGTCTACCTGAGACTTAAGCCTATCATTCTCAGCATTTAGTGATTGATTGAGTTCTTGATAGTGCTTAATCGTTCCCTGAGTTAAAACTGCATTGTTTTCCAATTCATTCACTTTATCTGCAAGCGTCTTGAGCTGTGGTTTGATCTGATTGTTTTCAGCGATCAATTGCTGATTCTTTTTCAATGCTAACTGCATCTCATTGACTTTGGCTTGCTCTTGCTCAGATTTTTCCTTTAACTGCTGGATAACCGCTTTATTTTCCCGGCTTACGGATCTCTGATATGATTCTAAATTCTTAACCTTTCTCTGTAGGTCTGTTAAATGTTTGTTAGCACGGGACAACTGATGGTTTAACTGGTTATTTAGCCTAAATAACTCCAAGTTATTTTCCCTTTCCTTTTCATACAAATCTTTATATATGGTTAATTGATCAATTTTCTTTTTTGCTTGTTGAAGCTCATTCTTCATATCACCAATAGTTTGTTTTTGCTGATTATTATGCGTCTTGAGTTGGTCAATTGTGTTCGAAAGCCCTTTATTATCACTTGTGCTCTTATTAAGTTCTTCTGCTAGTGATTGAATCTGTTCATCCAAATTTTTATTAATAACCACCTGAGCCGATAGAAGATTCTCTAAATCAGTATTCTTTGCATTTAGCTCGTTAATTAATTGTTTGCTGCTTTCAATTTTACTTTGATTTTCTCTATTCAACGCCTCAAGTTTTATAGTTAGCGCTTCTAAATTAGAAATTTTGCCCTGATTCTGCAAATTTTTCTCTTCAAAACGAACTTGATTATCTTTAATTTCCTTATTGAGATCTTGAATGGTTGATTTAAATCTCTCAATATTTTGGTTATTTTTTTTAATTTCATTTTGGAGAGAACTAAGCTGCTGGGTGTTTAATTCTTTAGATTGCTTAATTTCTTTAAGCAACCGGTTATTGAGCCTCTGCAAATGCCCGATTGAACGTTGATATTTTTTCGACTCGTCACTAAGCGTTGTATTTAATACGTTTAAAAGTTTGGCATCTTCACTTAGTTGCTGATACTTTTCCTTAAATTGTTGAAAGCTTCTCGCATCTTTTTTTATTTCGACAACAATGTTATCAAATTCACGATTGACATTATCACTATTATTAGACTCTTCACTCTTATTTTTTCTGCTAGGCTTCTTACTGACTTGATTATCTCGACTGACTGTATTTTTTTTAGCGTCTTCAATAAGTTTTGCATATTCTTCATAATTGTTAGCCTGTTCATCTATGAACTGAATTTCGTAATCAATTTGCTGAGTAAAATCAACTATATTGTCCAATTTTGGCACAGCAGAGAAGTCAACTACGTTGTTAATTTCTTCGAGATCATTCGTATATGAATCAATCAGATCACTATTAGTTGCATCCGTACTGACACTATCAAACGCAAGTTTTTTCTCTTCTAATTTATCATTCGCTGCATTGTGCTTCTGATAAGTATCCTTGAGCAGTTGAATATTTTTTGTGGATTGTTTTGGATCCGGCAAGAACTTGTCGAAATCTAGACAGTCATTGTTGCCGTAATCAAACTGACCGGACACCATATCGTTTGACAGCCTGAGTGCCATATTTTCTTCTCGTAGAGCAGCCATTTGGCATTGTATCGCTTGTAGCATCCTGGATAGCTGTTTATGACTGCTCTTCAGAGAATTATCCGTAGTCGACTCTGCTTCAACTTTTTGTGTATTGTCAACGTTGTCTTGTAGCGCTTTTTGGCATATTTTAATCTCAGAATCTAACCATTGTTTAAAAGTATCAATTTCATGCTGCAGACTCTTCTGATCCTTATCTTTTTGACCGATAAATTCTCTTAATTCTTTATTATGTTTTTGATATTCCTCGGATTTCGTGCGTTCACTTTCTAAAAGCTTATCAAAAGCTATTATTTCTTCGTATAAGCTTTCGATTTTTTTATCGTTTTCTTGTTTTGATTTATCTTGGTCATCGACTATTTTTTTATAACTATCAAGATTTAATTCTAGACCTTCAAGAGATTCCTCTAGCTCTCTTATTCGTTCTTCCTCCTCAGTTATAATCTCTTGTTTTTCTCCTTCTAAAAAATTATTTTTGTGTGAATTGTAGAATTTTCTTATCTCCTGCACTTGGAAAATTCTTGCTTGAATATTTTGTTCTACATCCTCAATAGAATAATCTTCTAGATTATGGGCCTCCTGTCCTAGCGAACTGTCTAATTCTTGCAAAAATTTATTGAGATTAGAACGTGCTTTTTGGTTAGCATGGTTAAGCTCATGTACATCTTGTGTAAGCAGCTCAATTGTTATTTTTAACTGTTCATTTTTATTGTTATATTTTTCTAACTCTGAGAGATTGTCTAAAACAGATTGTAAATTTTCACTACTTAATGCTTCACTGTATCCATTAATACTATCGAAAAAAACTTCATATTGTTTATTTAAATATCCATCCTTATACAGAACAACATCTGCCACCAAATATGCAATAAAAGGACTACATCCATCAATGCTAATTTCTTGCCCATAGAGCGTAATGATATTGTTATTCAGTGCAATATTTTTATCTTGTTTGAGCGAAATATACGCTTGACAAATTCTTGCAAATAGCTCGATTTGGTCATCAGTTGCCGGATTACCTGTTGGTTTCGCGTTTTTTAATTCGACATCTATGTTTTTAAGCTCATCAAACACCTACCACCTCCTTGGCTTGGATTCCTTTTGCCCAGAACTTTTTGCCCACTAACTGAGAACTAAAAGATACTAGCGATATCTCATTCTAACCAATAAATCTGCAAAAATGTCTTAAAAATAACACTTAGGTCATGACCGACTGATATCAGGTGAATAAATTTTTATTTATTAGATATCAGCTGATTAAATAACTAAGGAATTGAGTGCCTGTTGTTAACCACGTAGGCGGGAATGAATAACTCCGGGGCACGCACTCCGCTCGACTTTGCAAGCCCAGCAGGGTTTTCTGAATGGTGTTAGCAACTATGGCTTTAACGCCGCAAGCGCCAGGGGATATATCACGAAGGGATTAAAAATTTGAATTGATTCAGGGCAGGGCAGTAACGATCAAAGCTCAATCATTTCAAAATCATCTTTGGTCGCACCGCAATCTGGGCAAATCCAAGTCAATGGAACATCTTCCCAGCGAGTACCCGGAGCAATACCGTCATCTGGCCAACCGTCTTCTTCGTTGTAGATCAAACCACAAATAACGCACATATACTGCTTATAGTCTTGCATAAAAAAGCTCAAGATTGTTTTGCTGATAATCGCCGCATTTTAGGGCACAATAGCGTGACAGGCAAATTAAGCACAGCATATGCGTCATGCCTGGCATGACTAATTACTGCTTCTGCGCGAGTCGTTTCTTTTTGCGATGATCGATTGGTGACAGCAAGTAATAAGCCACCGGCACCACCAGTAATGAAAATACTGTGCCAAATAATAAACCACCGACAATTACCCAACCAATTTGTTGATGACTGTTAGAACCCGGTCCAGTTGCTAGGGCTAAAGGAATCGAACCTAAGACCATCGCCGATGTTGTCATCAAAATGGGTCGTAAACGCACAACAGCAGCGTCAATCACTGATTCAATCAGGGAAGCACCCTCGTTGAGTTTTGTATTGGCAAATTGTGTAATTAAGATCCCATGCTTGGTAATCAAACCCACTAAAGTAATCAGCCCAATATTGGTGTAAAGGTTGAGTGAGCCACCAGAGACTTTCAGTGTTGCAATCGCTGCAACAATACACAAGGGAACCGTTAATAAAATAATAAATGGGTCAATAAAACTTTCAAATTGTGCCGCTAGGACTAGATAAATAAATAAAATTGATAACGCAAACAAACCCAACATTGTCCCACTGGACTTTAGAAATGCTTGTATGCGTCCACTATAGGCATATTGCTCATCGGCATGCAAATCTGTTGCCATGACTTGATTGATATAATTAACCACCGTCCCCAAGTCATAGCCCGGAGCCAAATCAGCCGTGATGTCTGCCGAGGGCGACTGACCATAGCGGTACAAATTATTCTGACGGACTTTTGAACTGAGTGTCACCAGGTTACTCAGTGGCACCATGGTTGCACTGACTGCACTATCACTTGCACCATCACTGCTGCGACCACGAACATAAATATTATTCAGCCCTGAAAAGCTTCTCAGGTCTTTCATCTGCATTTGCACCAGAACATCATAACTGTCGTTTCCCCGTTGAATATCGCCAATATGTTTACCACTCATTAAGATGCTCATGGTATCGGCAATATCTTGTGGTGACACACCCAAGGTTGCCGCCTGATTGCGCTTGAATTGCACTTCAAATACACGGTTATCAAATTTTAAGTTGGTTTTAACATTGGTCATTCCCGGATATTGATTGAATGTTGCTTTGAGTCGATCAATTGTTTTTTGCAATGCAGCATAGCCCTTTAAACTCATAATATGCACAGTCACCGCGGCACCATCACTTCCACTACCATAACTGACTGGATCAGGAATATCTGAGCTGACGGTAATACCAGGAATATTATCGAGTTTTGGCATCAAAGTTTTTAAGAAATGCTGTGTGCTTTGCTCACGCTGATTCCAAGGCTTCATGGTGACAAAATTGGTTGCATTACCTGAAAAAATAAACGATGCATAACTTAATACATCCGGCGCTTTGGCATAAATTTTATCTAATCGCTGCATATAACTATTGGTGTATTTAACCGTTGATCCTGGCGGAGAATCAACACTCACAGTAAAATAACCAATATCTTCCTTGGGGATAAATGTTTGTGGCATCGAGAGATAAACGAAATAGCCTAATCCACCAATAACAAACAAACCAACTACAACCCACCAACGACGTTGCAATAGCACGGCCAGTAAACGACGATATTTGGCATTGAGCAAATCAAAAGCCTTAACCAACCACAGTTCAAAGCGGGTTTCATTTTCATGCGGCGGTAACGTGCGTGCACACATCATCGGCGATAGGGTTAAGGCAACAAAGCCTGAAATCAAGACCGCACCAGCTAGTGTAAAGGCAAATTCACGGAATACCGTTGCACTAAAACCACTGGTGAAACCAACTGGCGCATAGACAGCAGCTAGGGTGATGGTCATCGCAATAATAGCAAAACCAATTTCTTTACTCCCTTTCAATGCTGCTTTGTAGGGCGCCAAACCAGTTTCAATATGACGATGAACATTTTCTAGAACGACAATAGCATCATCCACCACCAAGCCAATGGCGAGAATCACGGCCAGCAGGGTCACGACATTAATTGAAAAACCCGCTAATAACATCGCACCAAAAACAGCAATCACGCAAACGGGAATCGTGACAATCGGCACCAATGCCGCACGGATCGACCCTAAAAACAAGAACACCACGAGCATGACCAAAATAATGGCTTCGACCAGTGTCATAAAACTTTCATGAATTGCCCCTTTGAGGTATTCAGATTGATCATAGGTCACTAACATTGTCATACTTTTGGGCAGCTTTGTCTTCAGCTTAGCCAAGGCGTCCTTGGTTTCTTGCGCGACTGTAATTGGATTGGCCGTATCCAGTGGGCGAATTTCTAGATCAATGCCTGGTTGGCTATTAATTCGCATGGGGGAATCTTGCAAGCTACTGCTACCGAGCTCAACCTTGGCAATATCCTTTAAACGAATAAACTGACTGCCTTCTTGTTTGACAATCATATTGGCAAACTGCTTCACCGAACTTAATCGTGTGTTTGAAACAATGGAATAATTACGATCAGCACCACGAATCGACCCCCCTGAGAAATCGATATTATTATTAGTCAGCGCTGTCTGGACATCAGTGACTGTAACATTCAATGCCGCCATTTTTTGTGGGTTCAACCAAATTCGCAAGGCATAGGTACTGGCGCCATAGGCCCATACTGCACCCATTCCTGGTAGATTGTATAAAATGGGGGTAATCTCTTGACTGATATAATCACGGATTTGTGCCTGGGTCATCTGCGGATCCATAAACCCAATATTTAAGACAGGCCGCAGCACACCTCCTGAGCTGATGGAAGGGGGATCAATATCTGCAGGCAATTTATCTCGTATTGATGACACTTCATCACGGATTTCACCCATTTTCTCCGTCATGTTGGCACCATCTTCAAAGGTCAAGTCAATATGAGTTGACCCATAGGAACTACGAGAATGAATACTGGTTAAACCTGAAATATTAATCAGCGCATTTTCGAGCTGCTTGGTGACTTCATTATTCATTAGGCTTGGGCTAGCCCCTTGATAACTCACAGAAACCTGCGCATAAGGCTCTTTGACTTTGGGAAAATATCGTGTTTCCAAGTGGCTATAGCCAATCCAACCGAAGATAATCAGCAATAGGCTTAAGACCGTCGCAAATACCGGACGTTCGATACAAATTTCAGACAGTTTCATTACACGAGTGAATTAAAAAATTTTGCCAAGCTTATACTGCTTTTAGCTACGACTCAACTTGACCAAAGGCTTGGCAGTCAATCCCTGAACGACAATGGAAAAAACAACTACACTGTAGGTCAAAACCAAAATTAAATCACGCGCAGGGATATTAGGCAAAGACAACGCCATTGCTAGTGCTAAACCACCTCGCAATCCACCCCACGTTAAAATTGATACGGTAAATGGCAATTGCGCATAATGACGTTTGAAATAATGCACCGGGCCTAAAACACTCAAGAATCGCGCCATTAAAACCAAACCAATTGCCAATACACCGGCCAAAAAATCAGTTGGTGCAAAGTGCATGCTGATGAGTTCTAAACCAATCAACAAGAATAATGCCGCGTTTAAGACCTCTTCAATTAACTCCCAAAAGACATCCAGGCTTAAACGACCATGCTCTGTGAGCCCTTTTTCTCGGATAACACTGCCCGTAATTAAACCGGCAACAACCATCGCTAATGGTCCAGAAATGGCCATATGCTGCGCAAAAACATAACCTACCGACGCAATACAAACGGTAATTAAGATCTCAAGTTTGGCATCCTTTAGCGGCTTAATGAGCCAATAGGCAGCACAACCCAAGATGGCACCATAAACTAGCCCCCCTAGGGCTTCACGAATAAAAATCCATAAGGTGCCGAGTGCTGTAACGGCATGATCAGAAAAGGCCAAGTGATAAAAAGTAACAAACAAAACCAAACCAATACCATCGTTAAACAACGATTCCCCCGCAATTTTAACCTCCAGGTCTTTAGGCGCTTTGACTTCTTTTAATGTCGCCAGCACCGCAATCGGATCAGTTGGAGAAATCAATGCCCCAAATAGTAAGCAAAGGACATAAGGCAGATCTAAGCCGATTAATGACAACATACCCTTGATGAACAAACTGACTAATATGGCAGAAACTACTGTCCCCAATAGCGACAGTGTGCCGATTTCCCAGGCATATTTTTTAAGCCGGCTGACATCGACGGTCAGTGACCCAGCAAACAATAGAAAACCCAACATGCCATTGAGCAACATCTGTTTAAAATCAATATCGCCAATCACCGATTGCGCCCATTGTGTACTTTGAAAAATATCCAAATATTGCAGCATAAAAAATACGAGTGCCGCTAGCAGTGCACCGATTGTGATGGCAATAGTTGTTTGGACTGCAAAAAAACGCTGATTAATATAATGGATGATCACAGCAAACAGTAAAATGCTGCTGATTAACGTATAGTAATGCATGGGTTCGCTTTCAGTTATGGTCAGGACTGTCATCTTCGCGACAATTCTGCTCATCATGGCAGACAGATAGTCACTATGTTTATGTTACTCTGCTTATTACGCAATAGCAACGCATGACCGCCCTGACCTCGGTGCCTCCAGGTGTTAAATCGCCAAAGACGAGCGAATCTATGACACCATGCACAAACCCTGATTAAACCCCGGCGTTAGTGCATCTGGCACTGTCAAACGATGATCTTCGACACTTGCCACAGGGTAAGCACAATAATCTGCCGCATAATAGGCACTGGGCCGATGATTACCGCTACAACCAACCCCTCCAAAAGGCAAATCACCACTAGCACCGGTTGTTTGACGGTTCCAGTTGACGATACCCGCACGTGAGCAGGCTAAATAGTGCGCATAGTATTCGGGGTTATCTGTCAAAATACCGGCAGATAAACCATACTGCGTATTATTTGCTTCAATGATTGCTGCAGCAAAACTTGGAACCCGAATCACCTGCAGTAATGGACCAAAATATTCTTGGTCAGACCGCCTAATGGCTGTGCTATCGATAATAGCAGGTGACAATAGGCTACCACTATCATTTAAGGCACAAGCTTTGAGCAAAGGTTCAGCACCTTGGGTCATTAAATCATCTTGTACTTTTAAAATACCTTGCCCTGCGACGGCTGAAATCAACGATCCCATAAAAGGTTGTGGCTCTGCATCATAGGCAGCGACGACCATCTTTTCTGTCATTCCAAGCAAATGGTGGATAATGTCATCGCCAACCGCACCATCAGGGATAATCAAACGACGCGCACAAACACAGCGCTGCCCCGCTGTTAGAAAAGCAGATTGAATTGTGTGATAAGCAACTGCATTTAAGTCTTGTGCTTCAAACACAATGAGTGGATTATTCCCGCCCATTTCTAATGCCAGAATTTTCTCAGGTTGCCCACCAAACTGTTGATGAATCAATCGACCAACACGTGAACTACCAGTAAAGAATAAACCATTAATATCAGGGTGAGAGGCCAATGCTTTACCCGTATCTTGCTTCCCTTGCACCAAATTGAGCACCCCATCGGGCAATCCGGCTTGCTGCCAAAGTTTTATTGTTTCCTCAGCGAAGCGCGGTGTGTACTCACTGGGTTTAAAGACAATGGTATTGCCTGCCAATAGTGCGGGTATGATGTGCCCATTGGGTAAATGCCCCGGGAAATTGAATGGACCAAAAACAACGATCACTCCGTGTGGCCGATGGCGCAGCATTGCCTGTGCACTGCCCATATCAATTGTTTTCTGACCCGTCCGCTCTTCATAAGCTGTCAGTGAACTAGCTAGCTTACTAATCATGCCAGTAATTTCAATTTTTGATTCCCACAGTGGCTTCCCCGTTTCTTCAGCCAATGATTGGGTTAAATGCTCTTGGTTTGCCGTCAGTAGATCACGAAATTTTTCCATCATCGTTAAGCGTTTTGAGAAGTCTTTACATGACCAATGATCAAAGGCTTTCCGTGCTGATTTAACCGCCATATCAACTTGCTTGTCGCTAGCTGCCAAACCTTGCCATAGTAACGTGTTGTAAATCGGGTCGGTTGAGTGAATGTCAATTTTGCTGTCACCTTTTAGCCACTGACCATGAATAAAGTGTGCCATCGTTAATTAACCTCCATATATCGAATTGAATCTGCTGATGTAACTTGCAGTGCATCAGCGACAGTCTTTGGCAACATAACCAAACCATTTTCTAGCGGCTGAAGCGTGCCGATACAGGCACGAAAATTTAAACGTGTATTGCTGATTACATAGGCTTTACCATCGGTTGTCTCATCGATTGAACTAATGGTTGCACGTTGATTGTGCTTAACGGACTGAATGCGTTCTAAACGCGCTTCAACCGTTGGTCCGCCATCAAACAAATCAACATAGTGACGATAGTTAAAGCCCTCTTTTTTCAGCATGGCCAATGCAGACTTGGTATCATCATGAACTTGACCAATGACATCCTGCGCCGCTTGTGGCAGCATACAGGTATACAAGCAAAACTCAGGCATCAAATCGGCAATAAACTGTTTTTCGCCCAAGCCTGTTAAGTAATCTGCTTGCGGATATTTGACGCCACCAAAAAAGTGTTGACCAATAGCCTCCCAAAAGGGTGACACACCAGACTCATCAGAGACACCACGCATCTCAGCGATAACATACTGATTAAAGCGTTGTTTAAATTCCGCAAGAAATAAAAAGCGACAACGCGACAATAACTGGCCCCCAAAATGCTGTCGACATGCTGGCATTAAGAATAGTGTACATAATTCGGTTGAACCTTGATAATCCGTCGTCAATGTCAAGGTCTGATGCTCAATACGAATGTCTAAATTTTGACAGGCCTTGGTCAACCGCCCCACTTTATAGGTATAAAAAACCTCATCATGCCCAACATTGGCGGCAATGGCCGAGCAACCAACCACTCGACCCGTTGCGCTATCTTCTGCAACCATCAAATAATATTCACTAGTCAAACTGGCTAGCTCTCGAGTGAAACTATCCTCGGATAATTGCACTTTTTTGCGCAACACGGCCTTATTGGCAGGCAAACTAGTAAAGCCAACCCCTGCAGCAACAGCCAAATCATACAGAGCAGCAAGATCGTTAATATCAACTGGGCGAATAATCAAATTAGGTTGTAAACATGCCATCATATTCCCCACTAGCCAAGCGAAACAGTAATAATGCTGACAGCTTAGCACGTTCAGTTAGACTATCGATTAAAACATATTCTTGCTCACTATGGATTAGGCCCCCTCGAACACCCAGCGTATCGACAGTGGGCAAACCACTTGCACAGAGATTGTTGCCATCACAAACACCGCCGGTTGCTTGCCAACTCACTGGTAAGTTCAGTAAATCACCTGTTTCGGCGACGAACTCAAATAAGCGCTTGGTTTGACCAGCCAGCGGTCTCGGTGGCCGAGTGAAATCACCATAGAGTTTTGCGTGAACACCTGATTTCTGATTGAGCGATTGAATCATCTGATTCATTTGTCTCACTAACCAATGTTGGTCTCCTGCTTGTTTGGTACGTACATTAAAACGAATCACCGCGTTATCAGGTACAATGTTTAATGCTGAACCACCGTCTAATTTAGCAACATTAATAGTCACCTGATCACGCTGACCATTTAATGCATCGAGCTGGGTGATGACTTCAGCCGCAGCACAAACTGCATTGTGCCCTTGATCAAATGCCCGCCCAGCATGTGCCGACTGCCCACGGACAATAATAGAAAAATTACCACTGCCTTTGCGCTCTCCTGCCAAGATACCCTGTGGCGTTGCTGACGGTTCGTAGACTAAACCCAGGTGATGTTGTTTGGCTGCATTCTCTAGCAACGGACGCGAGCCATATGAGCCAATTTCTTCATCAGAATTTAATAACACAGTCCAGCCAATAGATGATTTCATTGTGCAACGCTCGAGGGCTTGCAAGGCTGTGAGCATCACCAATATACCGCCTTTCATATCAGCAACACCTGGCCCATTCAAGGTGTTCCTGTCGCAAAAAGTTGTGTTTTGAAAATGATGATCTTTAGCAAAAACGGTATCTAAATGGCCACAGAGTAAAACTTGCAACGGTGCATTAGGACGTTTTTTGAATTCAAGCACATCACCTAATGATTGGCTAACTTCCTCGCCATGTGCATTGACTTGCAACATTGGTTTGGTTTTCAGCCGCTGTATGCTATCCGGCTCTAATATTGCAAATGCCTGTTCAGCCAGGTGAGCCATGCGCTGTAAACCTGCTAGATGAAAACTTCCTGAGTTAACTGCTGACCATTGTAATAATCTGTCAAGCATCGCTTGCTGCTGCGCCTCAATCCACGCTAAAGATGGTTTAAAGCTCTGGATCATTGGATACCGCTATGACCAAAACCACCCTCACCACGAACACTTGCATCGAAGGTATCAACCACCTCCATCCCTGCTTGCACAATAGGGACTAAAACCAATTGTGCAACCCGCATACCTGGCTCAATGATAAAAGATTCTTGACTACGATTCCAACAGGAAATTTTTAACTCTCCTTGATAATCAGAGTCAATTAAACCCACAGAATTGCCTAAAATAATACCATGCCGATGACCCAGGCCAGAGCGTGGTAAGATCATTGCTGCCAACTTGGGATCCGCAATATAAATCGCCAAGCCTGTAGGCAGCAAAGTGCTTTCACCTGGGTTAATGGAAAATGAATGATCAATACAAACCCGAAGATCCATACCAGCTGAACCTGTGGTGGCATAATGTGGCAAGGGGATTTCACGGCCAATCTTAGGATTCAGAATTTTAACTTGTAATGTTTTTTGCATAAGTCATACTCACCATGAATAGTCAGTTTAGCTAGTGTATAACGATCTGTTGTGAATTCTCAAATGAAGGACCAAACCAATTATTTAAAGATAGAGATAGCTAAAACGGTAGACAATAATCGATATCTCAGCCAAAATATGGACCAATATTTATTTTGACTCCTGATATTTCCATGACCTTTGTTGTAACCGAGAACTGTATTAAGTGCAAGTATGGCGACTGCGTTGAAGTCTGCCCTGTCGATTGTTTTTACGAAGGCGACAACATGTTGGTTATCAACCCGGACGAATGTATTGATTGCGCACTATGTGAACCTGAGTGCCCAATTGAAGCGATTAAATCCGAAGATGATCTCACGGAACAAGAAGAAGATTTCTTAGAAATCAATACGAAATTTTCTCAAATTTGGCCAAATATCACCGAAAAATGCGATCCGCCCATTGATGCAGCACAATGGAAAGGCAAACCAAATAAAAAGCGATTTCTTCCTGACGCTTAGTGCAAAATCTCATTAGCCTTTACTTTCGTCCATTTGCCTCTGGGGTGATCAATATATTGGAAGTATTCATTGGTAAAATTGCCTTGCAAACAAATATCGCGATACATCCGCCATTCGACTTGCTGCCCTTTCAACACAGTATTGGTTACTGTTGGTCCAGTTAGGCTATAGACTGACTCTGGATCTCCTTGATTGATATTATCAATAATCAAGTCAACCATTGCCCGAAGCTTCTGGTTATTGGCAACACTAGCGATAAAATAATTGGTAAATTCACCTCGCTTATGCTTGATATATAATGCTGACATGCTCGGCTTAACCGTTGCTGATAATGGCCAAATTAAATGCGCATCGATATCCATATAGACACCACCGTATTGATTAAGCACCAATAATCGCCACATATCTGCCTGTGCGGCACCGACTGACAATCGTGAATAGGCATCCACAGTACGCTGATCATACGTTTTTTCAATCAATGCTTGGCGATCTTCTGTACTCATATAACGATATTCATAAGTTGGCGCTAATAAACGATTGCATAGATAGTTAAGATAAACAGGTAAAGTCACCTGGTTAGTATAATTGGTTTGCCATAGAATTTGGGGAATCTGCCGCTTTTTTTTGCTACGCCATAGTGGATTAGCTTGCTTAGGGATAGTAAACCGCTTTTTAGGAAACACCGCATGAAAACCATAACAAAACAACTTCAACAGGTTAGCCAAAACCTTGATTAATCGACTGAATAGGAAACGCATTTTCGTTTAATTGACTGTAAAATTAGTCATCTTATCACAAGCACCGACAAAGAAACTAAATGACATGATAGGTCAATTATAAAAATAAATGAATCCCAAACAGCACTAGCCCAACCACTAATGGAAATGTTATGCCTGAGACAACGGTAAACATTAACTTATCCATTTTGATTTCCAATTTCTCAAAACGCTTATCAAATTTTGCTTCTAATTTCTCAAACCGCTGATCAACCTCTTTGAATTGCTGGTCAATTTTCTCAAACCGCTGATCAATCCCTTTGAATTGCTGGTCAATTTTCTCGAACTGCTGATCAACCCCTTTGAATTGCTGGTCAATTTTCTCGAACTGCTGATCAATTTTCTCGAACTGCTGATCAATCCCTTTAAATTGCTGGTCAATTTTCTCGAACTGCTGATCAATCCCTTTGAATTGCTGGTCAATTTTCTCAAACCGCTCATCAACCTTTTTGAATTGCTGGCTAATTTTCTCGAACTGCTGCCCTACTTTATTAAACCCTTCTGCAGATTCCACTGACAGGCGCTGTATATCATCTTGGGTTGCTGCATGATTAATCAAGTTCAAAATATCTGCTCCAGTGATCTCAACATGTAAAGTATCATGAGTTTTCATTCATTGTATCTCTCAAATCCATTTGCCACAAATTGATAACTAGCATTTGGGGCCGCACCTAATTGGTTGATATTCAATGAGATTTTGTTCCCACCTGCACGGGGATGAGGACAGACTCATCTATTCAACCAAACTTAGATATATGATAACTTATGCTTATATTTTAGCCAAAATAAAATCTTTTGTCTAATTTTTAACCCTTTTATTTGCCCATATATTAGCTACTAGCTACCTGGAAAATTTTATCCATTCACAGTAATATCAACAAAAATCATGACTTCTCTGTGCTGTGAATATTCTTCATGTTTTATCTCAACTCGAACTCACTGGCGCTGAGAGTTATGCCATTGCCCTAGCCGAGCAGCAAATTAGCAAAGGCCATCATGTCTTTATTTGTTCAGATCAACTCCATTCAGCTACTCAAGCGAAATATCTTTCTCTCAATATTGATAACCGACGTTTGACCAGCCGTATCCGCAATATCAAATCCTTGCATCGAATGATGAGTCAACATCATATTGACATCGTGCATGCTCACTCACGTGCGGCAAGTTGGGTGGCGTCTATTGCTGCGAAACTTGCTCACATACCCTGTATCTCAACGATTCACGGCCGGCAGTCACCACGCCTAGGCAAAAAACTATTTAACTGCTACGGCGATGCAGCTATTGCTGTTTGTGACAATATCAAACAGCAAATGACACCATTAAAAATAGATCAACAACGTATTGCTGTCATCCCCAATTTAGTCGATCTGAACTCTGATGACACAACTGAATATAGTGCAGTACAAAAGTTAATCATCGCTGGACGCACAACCGGCGCCAAAGGAAGGCGTACGAGTGAATTTTTACAGCACCTGGCTGAGACTATTCTCAACGCATATCCTAGCATACAGATCCAACTCATTGGCGGTAAAATTCAAGATTTACCCGCTGCCGGCCAACGACAGTTCAACATGTTGAGCACCACCTATCCTGAGCGAATTATCAACATAGGCTTTGTTAAAAATTTACCCGAATATCTGGCCTCGGCGACATGTGTGATCGCTGCTGGGCGCATTGCGATTGAAGCATTAATGCTTGGCCGACCGGTATTGGCGTTAGGCGAAGGTTGCTATAGTGGATTAATTAACTCAAAAACACTTGAGCAAGCCATCGCATCTAACTTTGGCGATATTGATATACAGGAGAAATATGCTGTCATTGAATATCAAGCTGTTTATAACGACCTGATAAAAACACTCAATCGTAACAAGCCCATTTCGAAAACATTAATTAAAACAATTGTCAAACAGTATTCCAGTCATTATGTTTACCCAAAAATCATGGACTTATACCTCAGCACACGTATGCGCCACTACCATCCAAAACATATCCCCATCTTGATGTATCATAAAATCACCGATGACGATAAAACCTACCATCACCGAACATTTGTTGATAAAGCACGCTTTGAGACGCAATTAAAGTCATTAAAACTCAGAGGATTCAGCACACTAACACTCGGCGAATACTGCGCCTATCGCAATGGAAAACGATCATTAAAAAACTTCCCTAAAAAGCCGATTATGATTACTTTTGATGATGGATATCAGAATAATCTTGATTATGCTCTACCCCTACTGAAAAAGTACCACTTCAAAGCAACCTGGTTTATTCTGGGTGATCGCGGCATTCGCAATAACGATTGGGATCGAGATGATGAGCAACAGCTAGATGCACTCATGTCTCGACAACAACTACAACAATTGCTCGACAATGGCATGGAGATTGGCGCACATACAATGACGCATGCCAAACTAACTGAACTCGATGACAACAATGCTTATCGAGAAATTAAACAAAGTAAAACGGCTCTCGAGAAAGAATTTAACATTCCCATTGTTAGCTTTGCCTACCCTTTTGGCAATTACAACCAAACAATGAAAGCACTCACTCAAAAAGCTGGATTTAGTTGTGCTGTGGCAACAGACAATGGTGGTATGCATATTGAAGATGATCTATTTGAAATATTTCGTGTCAATATGTTTCCCAGTGACCACTGGTTTAAATTCTGGAAAAAAAGCAGTACCTTCTACCGCCAATATTATCAAAAACGCCGAGGACATTAATGCGTATACTCCTGATTCGTACTGACCATATTGGTGATGTTATCCTAAGTTTACCAGTTGCTGGCGCCCTTAAAGTGACCATCACCAATAGTCAGCTTGTCTTCCTTGGCCGTGAGTATGTCCGTGCAGTCATCACACACTACCCTCAGATTCAACAATTTATTGCACTAGAAGAACTTGAAAAGCTTGAAACACAACATGCTATCACTTACCTTAAACAACTTCATTTAGATGCTGTTATCCATATTACACCCAATAAACTATTAGCCAAGTTATGCAAAAAAGCGGGGATTTCTCAGCGGGTTGGCACCAATCGCCGATTACCTCATTGGCTATATTGTAACCGCTTAGTCAATCTCAGTCGGTCACGGTCTTCGCAACACGAAGCACAACTCAATATGAAACTTTTATCGGGACTTGGTCTGCGCAGCGACTATTCCCTTCAAGAGCTAACTGCCTTAACGACGATACAAAAGCCCAAATTGACCAATCGTGTTGCCAAACTAATGGATAGTAAAAAGTTCAATTTGATTATCCATCCGGGCTCACAAGGCAACACCAAAGAATGGCCAAGCGAGTATTTTGTCAAGCTGATCCAATGGGCCAATAAAAAAAATATTCATGTATTGATCACAGGAACAAATCAAGAAAAACAAAGATTTCACCAATCGATTATTGAGCCATGCCCTCAAGCAATTAACATCATGGGACAACTGACGCTGAATGAACTTATCGTTTTACTGGCACATATCGATGGCATGGTTATTGGTAGTACCGGCCCGCTCCATATTGCGGCGTCACTTGGCACGTGCTGCTTAGGGTTATTTCCAGCAGAGCCTCTAAAATCTGTTACACGCTGGGGGCCACTTGGTTCACAAGCCCAAAGCTTGTCAGCCAGTGGCAACATTGATGGCAAACAAGAAATGTATCTCATTAAACCTAAACAAGTAGAACAAGTTGTTGCTCACTGGCAAGCAAAAAAAATTGATGATCACCGACAATAACGCTTGTATTGACGATAAAAACCATTATAATAGCCGGCCTCTTAGCTCTTTTGACAAGGCTGAGGCTGTCGAAAGACAATAAATTGTGCTGGCGTAGCTCAGTTGGTAGAGCAACTGACTTGTAATCAGTAGGTCCTGGGTTCGATTCCTAGTGCCAGCACCATCTTTGCGGACCGGTAGTTCAGCTGGTTAGAATGCTGGCCTGTCACGCCGGAGGTCGCGGGTTCGAGTCCCGTCCGGTCCGCCATTTCAAATTCGGAATGGCGTGGGGTCAGGTCTCTCCGATTAAAAGGGCAGCTCTAAGCGCATAACAGTCAAACTCTCATTCTATCTTTTTCAAAAAAATGCCAGCTTGAAGCTCTTCACTTTACCACCCTCATATTCCGATGAATCTTCAAGCATGATGAACGCTTGACAGCCCTGTTATACTTTTAATAAAGCCATAAATTTTACCCTTTTACTATGACTCATTTTCAAATTTTTTCCTTTTTTACTATTCTTATAGTGAGCTTAGCCGGTGGATTTTTCCCTTTAGTTAGGCAGGACGCCAACTCACAAAATGCCTTTCCATCTGGAAAAGCATTTACTTCCGGTGTTTTTTTGGCATTATCTTTAACAGTGATGCTGCCAGGCGCTTTTGGCCTGTGGCAAAAAATATTGCAGCATCATGTCTACCCCATGGCAACATATATTAGCATTGGTACGTTTATTCTGCTGTTGGCAACAGAACATCGCTTAGATCATTTAAAACAAGATGCAGAGCCACATTCCGTGATTATCCCGATTGTAATGACCGTGATGATCGGGATATGCTCATTTATGCTAGGTACCGCACTAGGCGTCAGTGATACATTATCAGCTATCATGGTCTTTATTGCGATCATTGCACATAAAGGTTCAGCATCCTTTGCTCTAGCGCTCACCATGGTAAAAAGCAAAATGACACGATGGCAAACTTACCTTGCATTTGGCTGTTTTGCTATTGCAACGCCCCTAGGGATTCTGATCGGTTCCATCGTGAATCAATATGCCAAAGGTAGTGATGTACTTGTTTTTAAAGCAACCGTGATTAGCATGGCTTCGGGTGTGTTTCTCTATTTAGCAACCACTTATGGTCTGAGACATACTCCGTTTGTTGCTAACTGCAGAAATAGGAAAGGCTTTATGCATATGATAGTGGGCCTGGTGATCACCTTACTAGTCAGTGTTCTACTCAATTATGCTAAACATTAACCGTCTTAGTTAAGGCTCTTGTCATTAAAACCCGCATTGATTAAGCAGTTTCGCATAAAGGATGACAGGCTTGTCAGCAAACAGTTGATTTTTGATTAAAATTTAGTCAATATGTAGTCTTTGTGGGGGATGATAGACTGTCTAAAAGAATGAGGTCTTGTGCGCAATCAATGGATGGTTTTCATTTTTTTAACGACACAAGCGCTGCTAGAAATTCGTGTAACTTCCCCCCAATTGCTTGTTAGGACAACAATAGTAAGGAAAGCTACAAATGCGTATTTGTCTAATATTCATCACACGTACCCTGTTGACTTGTTTCGCGCTATCGCTTTGTCAGTGCACCGAAGTCATTACGAAAAAAAATCCCAACACGGCTTCAGATATTTTCACAGAGCTAGCTTTTGATTATATGAAAGACGGCCACTGGAGCTTAGCCAACATCAAGCTTAATCAAGCTTTGCAGCAAAACCCACAATCAGCGATGGCACACTATGCCAAAGCAAATTATCTGATTCATACCAAAAATAATCAGGCTGCGCGAGTGCAGTTTGAACAGGCATTAGATCTATCGCCAAATAACCCTGATATTTTAAATGGTTATGCCATCTTTCTGTGTCAGCAAAAGCATTATTCATTAGCACAAGCTTATTTTCATCAGGCTCTAAAAACTGCAAGCACTGAGCAAATAAAAACTGTGCGACGAAATATGACTCTTTGCAATAAGCCAAGCGCATAAAAAACGATCAATATAAAACTACAATATGGCTCTAAATCTGCTGCCAAAAACCAGCCGGTCTTGGTCGATCCGCGCGCAGAATGCTTAATCCTCTGAGAGCAACAGTGGGTAGATTGCTTGTGACGTTACCGCTCCAGTCAGTGCCGTCCCAATGAATCAGAGCACCACTGGCCCCTGAAGCCCAACAGTTATCACTGGCAGAACAATCAATATCGTAGAGGTTAACGACAGGCACACTGTCCATTTGTGCCTCAGGTTCTCGCTGCCAGCTACTGCCATTCCAGTAAATGATGAGTGGATCGCCACTGGAGACTTCACCCACAGCCCAACAGTCATCGGTTGCACTACAATTAACAGCATAATAATCACTACTTGGCACGACTGATAAGTCCCCGCGCCAAATACTGCCGTTCCAATAGGCTAGAGCGCCATCTTGGCCAACAGCCCAGCAATCGCCGCTATCAATACATGACACACCTGTATAGTTTTCATAAGGCACAGCATCGGCACCAAAAATATCGACAAAACCGTCATACCATAGGGCACCATTAAAGTAATAAAAAATACGGTCATCACCGACGGCCCAGCAGCTATTACTGGCAGCACAAGTGACACTGATCAAATCTTCACTACGAAGACTAAAGGGAAATACGCGGCTCCAAATGGTGCCATTCCAGTAGGCAATGCTTGAAAGCAACCAACTCCGGTCACCCACAGCCCAGCATTCATTGCTATTAACGCAGTAAACACTTTGGAAATCAACATAAGGTACCGCGCTAAATAGACCGAAAGTTCTGACATTGCCAGCACTCCAACTAGCGCCATCCCAGTGTAGGAAAGTGCGGTTATCACCGACAGCCCAGCAGTCTTGATTATTTAAACAAAAAACATCATTGAGGTTATTGTTTATAGCAGGAGAAGGCGCTTGGTAGTTCCAGCTTTGGCTTTCCCAATAGCCAGTTGTCGCATTGCTGTTAAAGGTGTCACCAACCACCCAGGCACTTTCATAGGCGATCATTATTGCATCCAGGGTTCTTTTTGCATCAGGAGAGCTTAAGTTGGGCACACCAGCTTCTGAGCGAACAACACACTGATCTTGATAAACGCTTTCGCCATTGCTATGAGCACTAGCCACTGTGTTTTGCACACCGCGGACCAAGCCTGTTAAGCATGGAGCAGAGCCGCCGCCACAACCTGCGCTAGTTGAACCTGTGCCACCGTAGTTAATGTATTCACGACCAATGCGCACTTGGCCGGCTGGAGCAACGCCAGATAGTGTACTAATTGGCGCGATTGTACTAGCGGCTAATATATTAACTGACAATGTCACACCTGTTGGATGATAATGCGTCCCGCTAATATTGTATTGACCATGACCAAAATTTTGTGTACCAAAAGTGCCGGCTAAATCTGCACAGGCTGTGCGGTCAGATGGATCTACCCGAGATAACTCATAGACAGCGCGCTCTAACCCACTATTAGCGATGGCAAACGCATCAACAGCATCAGCTTGTTCGCTACTAGCGGCTAAATCAGTTGTTGCAATGCGGGCAACAATAACTGCAACCACACCCAGAATAATGACCAAAACCAAGGCAGCAACGAGCATCAATCCCTGCTGATTTTTTTGTGGCTTAAGCATTGTCATCGCTTACTCCTCTAGTCTTTTTCAGCTGAAGGGTTAACCCAGTCGTTGGTTACCCTAACACGGCATTTCTTAATGCAACAATGGTTTCAAAATGCTGTGACAAACCTTCTTTAGTTAAACTCAATCCAAGCTTGATATACCGCACATCAGCTGTGGTTGCTGTTGTTTGCCCATTCACATTGTAGTAGCTAAAACTTAAGCTACTAACATCCTCTGCTAAATTTTGGTTATTGCCATCAATAGTACGAATTAAATCGCTACCAGAGAGGGAAAAACTAATCGTTTGGTCGTACATATTTTCCATACTAAGTTGATTTGCATTCATACTGATAAGCGTATGACTCAGTTCCGCGCCAATATTGCGAACATCCTGAGCCATCAATTCCAACGTTGATCTTCCCTGAGAAGACAAAGACTCCAGCGCATGTGCTTTTTTAAAATTGGTCACACCTTCATAAAGCAATGGCCCAACCACTGTTGAAATAACGCCAATTAGAATCATGGTAATCACAAGTTCAACAAGCGTAAAGCCTTTTTCGCGAGGTGTATTTTCTGAGTGATGACTAGTCATAATTGGTCACCAATTGCGATAGGCTGGCTTGGCCCATACCCGTAACGGATACAGTCACTAATTTATAATCGCTTTGACTTCCCCAGTTATTGGTAATCGTTGAGCTAACGGTGTAGCCTGTTGGGGTACTACAAATGGGCAGAGTTGGGGTTGATGCGCATGGATCGGAGAGACTGTTAAACCCCCGGAACAAGCTTTGACTAGTGACAAAGGCCAAGCGACCTTGAGCCAAATTCAGCGCGGTGTCATAGTGTTGAATATTGGGTAATTTTTTCAGTGCGGTATTTAAGCCCATTAGCAATGAAACACCAATAATACCGAGGACAACGATAAAAATAATCAGCTCGATCAGACTGTAGCCGTGTTCATGTTTTAGATTGCCAGATTGATGACCGTGCTTGACACACAAATGGTGATAGCTACTCATGACAAAAAGCTCGTCATGTTCCACATAGGCAAAAATACGCCCAATGCAATCAATAACACCATAATGCCAAGCACTGCTAAAAGGATCGGTTCGATGAGGTCTCCCAGGCGATCTAGGTCATAGTCAACTTCTCGCTCATAGTAGTCCGCAATTTCCGACAACATATCATTGAGCATCCCGGCTTCTTCACCTACAGAGAGCATTTGTAATGCGATGGGTGAGAAAACATCGGCCTCTTTGGCTGCCTTGGTCAAACTATCACCCCCTTCAACAGATTTACCCATGTGTTGAATTGATTGGATCATGTAAGTGTTGCCTAATACGGCAGATACTAAGTTAATACTGTCAACAATTGGCACGCCCGACTTCACCAACATATCGAAGATCCGTGCAAAGCGAGCAATAATCACTCGGTAAATAATCGGACCAAATAAGGGCATATTGAGCTTGGCTTTATCCCAACTATATCGGCCGGAGGGAAGCTTCAAATAAAAACGCACGGCAAAAATAATAATGCCAAGTAGAACCAATAAAATAAGCCAATTACCTATTAGGAAATTCGACATACCCATTAAAGCTCGAGTAACAATAGGTAGATCTTGTTGAAATTGTGAAAACATATCCGCAAAAGCAGGAACAACCATAAAATTAATCACACCAAATGCCACCACCAAAACACCAATAACCATCAGTGGATAACGTGTGGCAGAGGTGACTTTTTTTTTGGTTTTTGCGTCAAGCTCGAAGTGGGCAGCTAATCGCTCAAACGCAATTTCCATCTGACCACTTTGTTCACCCGCTTTAACCACACTAACAAAAATTGTTGGGAAGACATCAGGAAGCTTAGCCAAGCTATCGCTAAATGATTGGCCTTGTGCAATTTCAGTTTCCAGCTCCAGTAGACTTAAGCGTAAGCGTTTTCCACGTGTGGTCTCAGCGAGTTTGCGTAAAGACTCAAGGAGTGGTACACCAGCCTTGGTTAAACTATACATTTGTCGGCAGAACATAATGAGTTCATCCGTTTTCACTTTCTCCTTGCTGATTTCAAGAGACAGTAGCTGTGATAGTGAGAAGACTTTCTTCTCAACAGTAATTGAGATTGGTGTTAGCCCCTTTTGTATCAGGTTGTTGGCAACTGACATTTTTTCCCTTGCCTCTAAGGAGCCGCTAATAATTTCCTGTTTGTCATTACAAGCACGGTAATGGAATATTGGCATGGTGTTCCCCTCTCAGCCGTTATGCGTGTTACTCACCAAACACCCGCATCACTTCTTCCAGGCTGGTATGGCCAGATAATGCCAAACTAAACGCCTGATCGATTAATAGTTTTCCTTCTAATACTTTATAGGCATGATCATTAAATGCATTAGAATCATTGGCGCTTAAGGCCTTCATCATTTGTTGATCAAGCTCGAGTAATTCATAAATCCCGATTCGTCCAGAATAACCACTATTATTACAGTGCGAACAACCTTCACCCTGGACAAATTGATCACCATTCAGTCTCAATCCAGGACGCAATTGACTGACCCACATTTTGTCAGCGTCACTGAGTGATTGCTTGGCTCGACAGTATTCGCAGACTCGACGCAGCAATCGTTGTGCTAAAACTGCGCGCAAGGTTGCCGCGACCAGGAAGCCATCGATATCCATATTAACCAAACGAAAAGCACTACTGGCCGAATCGTTAGTATGCAAAGTTGATAGGACCAAATGGCCGGTTAGTGCTGCACGAATCGCAATGTCAGCCGTTTCATGATCACGCATCTCACCAAGCATAATAATGTCAGGGTCTTGACGCAGCGTAGAACGCAGCACTTCAGCAAAGGTTAGGCCAACTTTGGTGTTCACTTGGACTTGATTAATTCGCTCTAGGCTATATTCAATCGGATCTTCAACTGTAAAGATTTTTTTTTCAGGAACATTCAGTTGGGTTAATGCACTATAGAGTGTCGTCGTTTTACCACTACCAGTTGGACCAGTAATGAGAATAATACCATTGGGCATACTTAATGCACGGTGAAAGCGTTGTTCAATATCCTCGGGCATGCCAAGTTTATCGAGATCAAGTAAACTTTTTTCTTTGTCGAGTAGCCGCATAACCGCACTTTCACCAAATTGTGTTGGCAGGGTAGAAAGACGAATATCAACACGCCGGTTCTGAACATTAATTTTCAAGCGACCATCTTGTGGTAAGCGGCGTTCGGCAATATCTAAATTTGCCATCAGTTTTAGCCGAACGACTAAAGCATTGGCCACCCTTTTTTCATTGATCTGTTGTTCTTGCAAGACCCCATCAACCCGTAGGCGTATACGTAGCGTATATTCATCGGGTTCAATATGGATATCTGATGCACCCACTTGCACGGCATCTTCAAAAATCGATTTGAGCAGCTTAATCACCGTACTATCAACTTCGCCAGATTCTTGGTTTTCTTGTTCAGCAGCGGTGGTGATTTCAGAAGTCAATTGATGAGCATATTCACTAATCTCACCGGTACGGCGGTAGATAATATCTAATGTTTTAAACAGCTCTCGTTCATCAATTAAGACGATTTGGAAATGGTGTTGAAGTACACGCTTTAATTCATCAATAGCGGTCAAATCAAAAGGGTTAGCCATGCCAACAATTAAACCAGTGTCATCTTCAGCAACAACAATGGCTTTAAATTGACGTGAATAAGCTTCGTTTAAGTGTTGTGAAATACCTGAATCGACATGGTAATTTTTCAGACTATAGAGTGGTTTGTTAAAGATTGTTGCCACGCGTTGTAAATAGTCTTGACGCGATAAAATTTTCTGACGCTCAAGTGCATCGGCAAAGCTATCTTTACTATCTTTTAAATTGGCAATGAGCTCATCAAAAGTGCTTTGTGTCATCACCCCTTCTTGGATGAGTGTCTGGCCAATTTGTTGTGTTATTTGATCCATGAAGCCCTCACTAGGGCATCATCATGCCCTTAATCTTTCAGGCGGCTCATCCGTGATTGGATAAAGACCTGTAAGTTAGGGGATAACCCGCCCACAACCATTGCCTGGTAATACGCTTGGTAAGCTGCCTGGCGTTTATTTTGTGCTTCTAATGCAATGCCACGGCCAAGCCACCACTTCGCTTGGTTTGGTTCTACTTTGGCCAATTGGGCATAGTATTCCCCAGCGAGTTCGGTGTGACCAAGTTTTTGCTCAAGTGCAGCAATCAACCCATAAAACTGTGTGTGATTGCGTAGGGTTGGTGAAAACTGTCTGAGTAATGCAAGCGCTGCTTTGTCTTGGTGCTGTTTAACAAATCGCTGTGCTTTGAGTGTAATCAGCGCAATATTCTCAGGGCTAATGGTTAAGCCTGCTTCAATAACCTGGTTGGCTTTGGCAAAATTACCTTGCTCTAATAGCAGTGTAGCTAGTATTTCACGCGCTTTCCAAAAATTTGTTTTTTTAGACAAAGACTGATTAAGTAAATTAATAGCCTGTTTTTTATCACCATTATTTGCAAATTTTATCGCTTTCTCATAATCGATTAGTGCAAGTTCTTCTGTAGTTGGTGGTACTTTTGTTGCCTCTGCTTGAATTTTTTCCAACGCTGCGGAGGAAGGCGTAATTTTGACTAAAATTTTACTGCCTTTACCACGCGTTAACTCAATAGCCTGTAGATGAACTTGCTCTTTGAGTTTACATTTAAGCGTTACTGTTTTATTGGCTTTGCTCACATTGATGGCAGCAAGCAACGGATTCTCTTCAATGGTAGGTAGTTTGATATTTCCCATCTGACTATCCAACAGTATGAGAGTAACCTGGCGTTTATTACCGTCATGTTCCAATTGATAGTGTGCCGCTTTGGAAAGAGAAATGGTCAATAGCCCCAGATTTTTTTGATAACTCCAACCAAACTGTTTCACTTCCGTGACTTTAGGTTTCATGTTCCTAATTTGTAGGGCCTTAGGCTTTAAGAGTTCCTCCGGCTTGGAGTTAATTGATTTTGCATCAATCAGTAACACGGCAACAATAATCACGACAACAATCACTAAAATAACTGTGATGGGCAGCCAGCGAGGTAATCTGCGCTTGGCAAAACTTTTTAAAGCATCAGGCACCTGTTCGTCAGCTTTTGTTGCACGGCGCTTTTCTAAATCTTTAAACATATTATTGAGTAAACTCACAATGATATTCCTCGTATAAGGGAAGTGAATGACATGGCTTCTCTAAGTGTGGATTAATAAGTCATAGCTAATCAGCGCCATCACTATCATGACAAGCACTATGCCTGCAAGCCAGTAATAGCGGTTTCTGACTGGTGGAGTGTTCAGTGACTTAACGACGCCAGAGCTATCGGATATCGCCGCGGCAACGGCGCGCGCATTAATTGTGTGGGCGCCTAGGCCATAGGTTACCAATAGCGCTTTATGCGCCAAGATATTAATCGCTCGTGGCACGCCCTGACTATAGCGATAAAGCAATTTCATCGCTTTTTTACTAAACAGTGGGGAGCCAGTACGATAGCCTGCAGTATACAGGCGATGCACAACATAAGCTTGGGTTTCTTCTAAATTCAAATGGCGCAATTGATGGGCAAATGTAATTCGCTGTTGTAATTGGCGCAAATGACTTTTTTCTAGGCGCTGATCGAGTTCAGGTTGTGCGAGCAAGATCACCTGCAACAATTTGTCTGACTCGGTTTCAAGGTTGGTCAGTAAGCGCAGAGTTTCCAATGTTTGATCAGGCATTGCTTGTGCCTCATCAATCAGAATCACCACTCGCTTTTCTTGCTGTTTGATCACAATCAATTGTTCGGTCAATTTTTGCTGTAGTTGATGTTGATCCGTCGCGGAGTCAAGATGTAAACCAATCTCACGGGCAAAGGCTAAGCGCAATTCCTGTGGCGTTAAATCAGGGTTGGGGATATAGGCAGTGACGATATCAGGCTGGGCTAAGCAATCAAGGATTTTGCGGCAAAGCAACGTTTTACCAAGCCCCACTTCTCCAATCAACTTAATAAACCCCTCACCGTGCTCAATACTAAATAGCAGGGCTTTGAGCGCATCATGATGGCTCGGTAATTCACAAAAAAACTGCGTATTGGGCGTTAGGCTAAATGGCAGCTCCTCTAACCCAAAGTGCTTAAGATACATGCTTATGCCCCTTGCCTATTATTTCGGACATCTAGATTTTGTGTCTCGCCCAGGGTGCCAAAGCGATTAGGGAAACTACCAAGATGATATCCCTGATTGACGCGTTCAAATTGCGCATTGGTTTGTTCTAGTGACTGTACCAGTGCTTTATCATTCATAATCGTTGGACGTAGTAAAATGACCAATTCTTGGCGTTGTGAGTTTTGCTTGGTACCACGGAATAAAGCTCCAAGGAATGGAATTTTACTAAAGAAAGGAACGCCGCTGGCTTCCTCTTCGGTACTATTTTTGCTCAATCCGCCTAAAATAACCAATTGGCCAGAGTTGCTATAAACCACGTTTTCCGATTCATCAACTTCGCTTAATGCAGAAGGAATGCTATCTTGACGGCCACCAATGGTAAATTGCTTGTTTTGGTCTTTTACTGTGCTGATAATCGGGTGAATCTGTAACATCAAACGATCATCTGACATGATGGTTGGGGTAACGGCCAAAGATATACCAGAGAAGAACGGCTCCATGGTGACATCTTGAGTGGCTTGGCTATCAATACCACCAGTGACAGTGCTTGATACTTTGGTAATAAAATATTCATCTTGACCGACTTTAATAATCGCTTTTTGATTATTGATAGTCGCAATGCGAGGACTAGACAGTACCTGAACATTGCCTTGTGTTGAGAGCAGTTTAACGAGCGTTGCGACACCACCAAAAGTTTTATCTAACGTGAAGGCAGAAGTGAAGTCGCCCGGGGTGGTTGGCGCGCTGCTGCCGGTGGTCGTTTGTGATATACCAAGCTTACTCCAGTTAATACCTGATTGAAATCCTTTGTTAAGCGTGATGCGGAGAATTTCAGCTTGAATCAAGACTTGGCGTGACACAATGCTATTCAAGGTATCTAAGTACTCACCCACTTTCTGCATTTGGTCATTGGACGTGCGAATAATGACAATGCCTGTCACGGGATTAATTGAGACGGTATGACCATCTTTATCGCCCACAATGGCAGTGAGCGCCTCTTTGAGCTGCGACCAAAAATTGACTTCAGTTTTAGTGGAAATGCTACTACTTGGTGTTGCGACACCTTCACTAGACGTTGATGTGGTGCCAGTTTCACTTGTGCTGGTTTGCTGCTGTTGACTAATTAAACCAGATTGTACGGCAATATAAGAACTGCCCGTTCGGGTGGCATCAATATAATTAACTTTAAACATCTGTGTCGTCAATTGGTTAGGCATTACCTCAAAACCATACGCTGTTTTGCTGTAGACATAGCCATAGAGATTATGTAGTGCGGATAACACTTGCTCAATCGTGACATCCTTTAAATGCAAAGTAATTTTATCGGTGATCCTTGGGCTAACAACAATATTGTATTTCGTATCATGCACAAGCCCTAAGAAAAATTCTTGTGCATCAATATTATCGGCAGATACATCAAAGCGCGGCTCCACTTGCATAAATTGGCCATGAGGCAAGGTTAATTTAGGCAGTAGTGCTTGTTGCACATTCTCTGGTATTGCCTGATGTTTTTTTTCAACCTGTTGATTGTCTTTCATTCCTTGTTGTAGCGTTTTTTGTATGGCGGAAATTGTAGGATTTCCTGGCTTATCAATCACGTTGCCACAGCCTGATAGCACAAGGGTTGAGCCACAAACTAAAATGCCGGCCAATAAAGAATGTTTGTTAATCATAAATGCGCCCTTAGGATGATCGGTTAAGTGGTTTTTTTTGGACTGCCTGACGGCCTTCGCTGATTAATTTGACAGTAAATTTTCCCCGACGTTGACTAGACAAAACAACCTGTGTTGGTGCAATAGATTGTACTGTCATATCAAACGCTTCATCACCAACGGCAACACGTTTGCCATTGATGACAGCGGTTCTGCTGTGTTTGCCAATGATAACCGAGCTAAGGCGTAACTGTTCTGGCGATAAAATGCGTTTGGTGGTATAGCCAGCCGGACGAGTTGGATCAACAAGTCGAGCTTGGCTAAGTAATGGCAATAAAAAACATAGTGCCAGTAAGATCAGCTGACGGTGAGCAATACGGTTATTCATCATCTTTACCTTCATGATAACCTAGGGTGTGGATGCGTAACGTAATCATGGCATTGGGATATTTCTCAACGCGATACTGCAGTTCATCCCAGGAAATGGGTTGTTTCAAGGCATTGATGGCTTTTAAGTAATTTAACGTCGCAAAATAATGTCCAGTAAATGAAATCATCACACTCTGCTGCAAAAGTTGTTGGCGCTGTGTTGCAAATAAAATGCGTGGGTCAGGGACTTTAATGCTAATCAAATTTAAATCGGGTTGGCGATCAATGCCTTCACGTAAAATTTCAATGAGCTTTTCTTGGCTAATGGCTTTTCCTTGAAATTGATCAATTTCTTTAGACCAGTTGTCCGTTTTCTTTTCTAGTGATTGCAGTTCTTTATATTCTTTGGTTTTTTCTGGCGCAATAATTGTGCGCTCGATAGCCTCGGCTTTTTTGCGAATCACCGCCACTTTCTCTTGGCTTTGCTGCAGCTGTTTTTCTAGGCGAAGACGCTCTTTGCTTAAGGTTAAATTGCTGGCCAAGTGCATGATACCGATAACCAGCGCGATAACAATGGCCAAGATAATCACTCGATCTCGAATGGCAAGGTCATTAACAATATTAGCGGCCTTCTGCCACTGTTGTTGTAAATGATCGAGGCTGCTGCGTGGATTATTCATAAATGGCCTTTAGATCAAATAAGGTGACTGACTTACCATCTACCGATGCTTGGCGTAATGAACCAAGTTCAAAACGCCAACCCGTCAATCGCTTTGCTTTTTTTAAGGTATCCAGGTAACGTACAGCATCTTGTGTCGACAGCGCTTCACCTTTGAGTTGCATGGCACGGTTTTGGCCAGATCGTAGATTAAATTGCGTAAGCCATGCTCCTTCTAATGTATTTTCAGCCAACGCTTGTAGCTCTTGAGCAAAACCATCGCTTAAGGCAACTTGTTTTTCTTTATAAAGTCTGAGAATATTTTTTTGACCTTCTACTTCACCACTAAGCTGATTAACCCTGGTTTTTAAGGCTTTGATTTTACTCGAGTCTTTGGACTTGCGAGTGAGCGTCAGTAGCTGTTGACTGGCTGTCGCTTCAGCTTGCTGCGCTTTTTTAACACTGCTTTTAAGCTGCTGGTTTTGCCAAAAATTTACGACCATCAAGGCAACTAATAACCCAGTAACAATAATCGCCGTACTGGCAATTTTATTCAGTGACAAAAAGACTTTGACTTCTTTAGGGAGAAATTCAAGAAAATCAACTTTCTGTTGCATTGTCTTCCTCCTCTTTTTGACCTTCAGGCGCTGGGCGTTCATCATGTAGCCAAGAACACATATGTGCAAAGACACCGAGGCATTCAAGTTCAAGCTTTGGTGAACCCTGAATAATATCGTCTGTTTGAAGCGGTTTGACGGCCAGAGTAAATTCTTCGTTTAATTGAGAGAGTAATTCGTGGTGATCTTTCAAAATATCAGGCGCGACGAGTAAAACTTGTGGTAAGTGATCAGAAAATTGTGACTGGTAAAATTCAAATGACGTGAGCAGTTCCGAAAGTAATTCCTTACGCTGATCAATGGTTTCTAATTGTTCACGATGACCAATCTGACGCATCATACGCAGCTGGCCTTTTTGTGCAATGAGTAAATTTAAGTTGCCATACAATAGGGCAATCGGTTTGTCCTGTTCATGACGTGTAATCAATCGACTAAGTGGTAATTCACTGATGCCAATCGCGGTGTGATCGATTTCTGTTTTCTTAAACATCCCTCGGTCTTGTTCCAGTTTGGCGCGCTCGGCAATCACGGCATAGACGCGTTTTGGTGCGCCAGGTAAGACATCAACAGGAAAAACATCGATAACCATGTCATCAATTGAACCGTCAATAAGATCTTTGCATTGCCATTGGATGGCTTCACGGACTTCTTCTTCAGGCACTTGGGGCGCATCGAGCAGTAGCAATCGATAGTCGTCGAATGGCAAGATAGTTTGGCAAATGGGGTTAGCAATAGATTGCTTCTTAAAAAACTTTTTGATTACCGAGCGAAACTTTTGTTCTTTGCGTTTCTTCAGTAAGAAATGCGAGTAAATTTCTTCGTTAGGCGTGTCGGGTTTAGCTAATGCTAGCGCAACACCCTGTTCATGACGTTGTAAAACAACTAAGGGCTGCGTGTCGATATCTAAGCGTTTTTTGCCTTGCAGAAATTGTAAGATTTTTTCTTGCCAGTTCATTGGGCTGTTGCCTAGCAGCTACTATCACTATCTGCTTACTGTAATTTAACGGTGAGAAAAAAGCAAAAGGAGACAGTTAAGGGGACTGTTGCAAGCTGGTTTATAGCGAGCAATAGCTAGACGAAAAAAATTAAAAAAGCGGCGTTTATACCTAATCAATGAGCAGTTTTTCATTTTTTTCAACGACGCTAGTGCCGCTAGAAACTGCTTTGCAACAGTCCCTTAAGAGTCATAGAGAAATTATAGGCAAGATCATCTACAATAAAAATGACCATCAGCTAGAGAGCGAACTGGAGGTATCCGTGGGTGATTTTAAATGTATTGCGGTTTTAGGTGCCGGTAATATGGGGGCAAAAATTGCAGCACACTTTGCTAATGCGGGGTTTCCCATCTATCTATTTGATTTGGCAACAGAGGGACAAGATCGACACAGCATTATTCGTCGTCGTTTGCATCAATTAGCACACGAACACCCAGAACCTCTGATGGACTTAGACAATCGCCAGCGAATTATCATAGCGAATTATGACGATGACTTAGCCTGGCTTGAGCAGTGTGATTTAGTGATTGAAGCCATTGCTGAAAACCTGCCTTTAAAACAAGCACTATACCAGACCATTTCAGGTCATCTGAATAAACGGGCTTTATTGGCAACCAACACATCAGGTCTCTCGATTAATCAACTCAGTGCGCAATTGCCAGAGGCATTACAGACACGATTCTTCGGGATGCATTTTTTCAACCCACCGCGCTATATGCCATTGGTGGAGTTGATTGCTAGCGGAAAAACCGACACAGCACTGCTGCAGAAAGCTGAAAATTTGCTGGTAAACCGCTTAGGTAAAACGGTACTTTATGCCAAAGATACCGCCAATTTTATCGCCAACCGAATTGGCACCTTTGCACTGTTATGTGCTTGTCATTATGCCGAAAAATTCTCGATACCATTTGATATTGTTGATCAGTTAACCGGGCGTTATTTAGGGCGACCTAAGTCAGCAACTTTTCGCACATTAGACTTGGTGGGTCTAGATGTGTTCGCGCAGGTGGTCTCAACCATGTCAGATCTCAAGAAAGATCCCTGGCTCTCCTTATTTCAGGTGCCAAAATGGATACAAAAATTAATAGAAAAAGGGAGACTAGGTCAAAAGACACATCAAGGAATTTACCACAAAACCACGGAAGGTATTTTGGTACTTAACCCGGAGGATGGCAGTTACGCATTAGGCTCTGGCAAAATTGCCGATGAAGTGAAAGGCATTTTAAAGCAATCTAATGTGAGTGAGCGCTTTACGGCCTTGCGTGATAGTGACCATCCACAAGCCCGGTTTTTATGGGCCTGCCATCGCGAGTTATTTTTATACTGTGCTTATTCATTGGGTGAAATTTGTGATACCACACGTGAATTAGATTTAGCCATGCGCCTTGGTTTTGCTTGGCAGCTGGGTCCATTTGAATTATGGCAGTCAATTGGTTGGCAACGAGTGATCGATTGGATTGCTGATGATATTCAGTGTGGCCACGCGATGACTGATACCATTTTAGCCAAATGGGTGAAACAGCAGCGAGCCTATGACCATGGCTACACCTATAATATGCCAAGTGGAAAACTAACAAAAATTGAGCGCTCAAATAGTTATCAATACCAACTGTATCCACCCAGAATGCTTGAAGAACCTGAATCTAAAGAGCAGGTATTATATGATGGTGATGCAGTATGTTTATGGTCGCTAGACAGTGATATTGGCATTGTCTCATTTAAAACAAAAATGAACGTCATTAGTGACAGTGTTTTAGAGGGTCTGCAAGAGATCATTTCAATCGCTGAAGAGCAATTGCAAGGTCTAGTCATTTGGCAAAAACAGGGTAGCCATTTCTCTGCAGGCGCTGACTTAATGGGTTTTGCCCAAGGATTTTTGCTTGGTGGCGCAAAGGCGCTAGAGCCGAGCTTGTGCAAATTCCAACAAACCCTGTTACGTGTTCGTTATTCCTCAATTCCAGTTGTTGCAGCGACCTTTGGTTATGTTTTAGGCGGTGGCTGTGAGTTGATGATGCATTGTGATCACGTAGTCGCTGCGGCAGAATCTTACATTGGTTTAGTTGAATCAGGTGTGGGGATTATTCCTGGTGGTGGCGGTTGTAAGGAAATGGCCAAGCGTGCAGCCAGAACAAATGATGCAGCAAAAACCTTACAGGATTATTATAGAAACATTGCTTTAGCTAAAGTGGCAACCAGCGCCTATCAAGCAAAGAAAATGGGCTATCTGCGTGACGCTGACTCCATTGTGATGAATAAAGATCAGGTATTGTTTGCAGCCATTGAGGCAGCGAAAGCTTTGCGTGCCGCTTCCTATTCGCCGCCCCTGGTTGAGCATATTCCAGTTGCTGGTATTGAAGTGTGTGCCAATATTCAATTGTCATTAGTCAATATGTTGGCTGGTGGTTTTATTAGCCAGCATGATATGAAGATTGCCAATCAACTAGCTTTTGTCATGACCGGCGGTGAGCTTAATCAAGGTGAGCATGTTGATGAAAAGTGGTTTTTACGGCTGGAACGTGAGGCATTTTTAGCCTTGGTTGAAACGGAAGAAACCCAGGCACGTGTACAGCACATGCTAGAAACCGGCAAGCCACTGAGGAACTAAAAATATATCTGAATCCTATATCCTTGGCAGTCAGAAGGGTTTCAGTTTATTGGAGAAAATGATGCAAGTGAGTACAACGTATTTACGACAAAATATTAATCAGCTGCTTGGCCATGCCTCAGCAACAAACGAATCCCCAAAGATAAAGCGTAAAGATCGTTTTTTAGCCTTAGTGGTGAGCATATGAAACCTGTTTATATCGTTGCGATTCAACGCTCTGCAGTGACCAAAGGTGGTCGTGGTGCTTTTGCCACAATGCGCCCGGATGATTTATTAGCCGAGGTGATTAAAAAGACTTTAGCCAAAGTACCACAAATCAATCCGCAAGATATTGAAGATGTCATCATTGGCTGTGCGATGCCAGAGGCAGAGCAAGGAATGAATATTGGCCGCATGGCCGCTTTGCTTGCCGGACTGCCGAACACGGTTTGCGGCATGACAATCAATCGCTTTTGCAGCTCTGGTTTACAAAGTATCGCTTTAGCAGCAGATCGCATTGCCTTAGGTCAAGCAGAGGTCATGCTATCTGGTGGTGTTGAGAGTATGAGTTTCATCCCGATGGGTGGTCACCATATGTCCGCTAATCCGCGTTTATTACAAGATCAAGACTTGATTGGCTTGGCTTATGGCATGGGAATGACGGCTGAAAATGTCGCTAAAGCATATAAAATTTCTCGTCAAGATCAAGATCAGTTTGCGCTAGAAAGCCACCAAAAAGCCTGCCATGCAAAAGACCAAGGTTGGTTTGCCGATGAAGTTGTCGGGGTTGAATCTGTCACTCGATCACCTGATTTATATCATGGCAAGATCATTGAGAAACGTCGTGAAATCACGGATGATGAAGGGCCGCGCACTAAGACCAATTTGGATGCACTAACTGCCTTGCCACCAGTGTTTGCACAAGATGGCTCTGTGACAGCAGGCAACACATCACAAATCAGTGATGGCGCAGCTATGGCGGTATTGGTGAGTGAAGATTATCTAAGAAAACATCAACTCGAACCGATGGCACGTTTTTGTGGTTTTGCGATTGCCGGTGTTGCGCCAGAAATCATGGGGATCGGGCCCGTTGCCGCCATTCCCAAAGTTTTAAAGCAGACTGGTCTCGCACTAAAAGACATCGCATCAATTGAGCTCAATGAAGCATTTGCAGCACAAGCGGTGGCCGTGATTCGTGAGGCGAAGCTAAATCAAGAGATTGTCAACCCACAAGGTGGTGCGATTGCCCTAGGGCACCCGCTGGGTGCAACTGGCACAATCCGTGCTGCGACCTTAATCCATCGGATGCGTCGCCACCAACAGCACTATGGCATGGTAACCATGTGTATTGGTGGAGGCATGGGAGCGGCTGGTATTTTTTCAGCTGTGTAGCACCGTTTTCACTATGGTATATTTTTACTCGTTTGTTTATCAATTAATCTAAATGGAATATTTTGTTGATATATTTATCTTATTATTTATATGCATTAAGAATTAAGGGCTTTCATATGAAATATTGCGCACTCATCAGTTTACTGCTCTTCTCAATAACTGCCTTTGCACACTCCTGGGAACCTTGCCAAGGCCACGCTGGCGAATATTGTAGTCTCAATCTTTCTGATATCCATCCAACGCAAAACAATGTCGGCTATGATGAAGTGAAGATGGATAAGCTACCACCTTTGATTGCGGCGGTCTCTCGATGCGACACAGAAAACAATCGCGCCAGCTGTTACGATAAAAGTTTACAGCCATTACTAACAAATCATGATGAGTTGCTGCAAGTGGTTTATGGTTTCGATCAGCATTATTATCTGATTGATGGGCACCACCATGCTTATGCCTTATGGCTGCTTTACCACCACGCTGGCCTTTGCTCATCAATGGCACACTGTCATATCCCCGTTTATGTTCATATTGTACATAACTACGCCAACAATGATTTTGACCACTCAGAATTTTGGCAAAAGATGCGCGATGAGAATGATTTTTGGCCTTATACCTACTCCTCTTCGCAGCATCGTTATATTCCATTTAGCCCAGACAATCTACCAAGTACTATTAGCGATATGGGTAATGATCCTTATCGTTCTATCATGGGGTTAGCTAGAAAATGGGGTGGTTTCTCCAAGCCAAAGCGAGCTGGTTCAGAGTTTTATCAATTTAAGTGGGCTGCTTGTGCCCTGGCTCTTGGAGATCATCTTGGTATGGGCAAGTATCCTACTGATCATTCTCAAGCAATCTTAAACGCCATTTGGTTTTTAAACAAAAATGCCAATAAAATGACAACACAATGTGTAGGACCTGAATATAGTGGCATGCCGCGACCACAAAGAAAATAATCTTAGGATCAGTGATGCAGCAGGCAACAAAACAGTTTGACGTTATTGTCATTGGCGCTGGTGCAGCAGGGTTAATGTGTTCAGCACTTGCAGGGCAAGGTGGCCGGCGAGTTTTATTGCTCGATAAAGCCAATAAAGTCGGTAAGAAAATTTTAATGTCCGGCGGTGGACGTTGTAATTTTACCAACCTGAATGTCACACCAGACAATTATCTTTCACATAACCCACATTTCTGTAAATCGGCATTAAGTCGTTACACGCAGTGGGATTTTATCGCGCTGGTAGATGCCTATCGTATTGAATATCACGAAAAGACTCTTGGTCAATTATTTTGTACAGGTAAGGCGCAACACATTGTTGATATGTTGCTTGCTGAGTGTGATAAAGGACGTGTTACCATCGCACTAAATCAAATCATCATCAATGTGCAAAAGGTAGAACAAACGTTCCTACTGACGACCAACAATGCCTGCTATCAAACATCTGCCGTGGTGGTTGCCTCTGGTGGGTTATCCATCCCAACAATGGGTGCCAGCGCATTTGGCTATGAATTGGCAAAGCAATTTGGTTTGAATGTCTGGCCAACGCGCGCAGGACTGGTTCCTTATACCTTGCACACAGAGGATAAAGCACGCTTTGCAAGCCTAGCCGGTATTGCTGTGCGATGCATGATATCTTGTCATGGGCAATCTTTTACAGAAAATATCTTGTTTACTCATCGCGGACTCAGTGGTCCTGCTGTATTGCAAATGTCTTCCTATTGGCGAGCAGGTGATCCAGTTGTTATTCAATTACTGCCTGAGCTTGATGTCCGCAAGCTGCTCAACTCAGCGAAGCTTGACAACCGTGAGCAGCAAGTGAAAACCATCTTGGCACATTATTTGCCAAAACGGTTGCTTGAGGTATTAATTAATGAATCTCTCTTACAAAAGCCGTTGAAGCAACTTGAGACATCGGCAGTGGATGCGGTTGCTGATTGTTTACAAAATTGGCAACTTAAACCCAATGGTACCGAAGGTTATCGCACAGCTGAGGTCACAATCGGCGGTGTGGATTGTAATGCCATTTCGTCAAAAACCTTTGCCGCCAAAAAAGTTCCTGGACTCTATTTCATTGGTGAAGTGTTGGATGTCACCGGCTGGCTTGGCGGATATAATTTTCAGTGGGCATGGTCGAGTGCATCTGCTTGTGCTCAGGCGCTTTGCACTGAAAATTAACTGGCCAAGAGCCAGGGTTTTTAGTAGTATTAGTTTAATAAACAATCGCTTAGATCCATAATGAAAAAACCAGAACTTTTATCACCGGCCGGCTCATTAGCTGCCATGCGCTATGCCTTTGCTTATGGCGCAGATGCAGTTTATGCCGGTCAACCACGCTATAGCTTGCGTGCACGCAATAATGAATTCTCAAAGTTTGAGGTGATTGCCGATGCCATTGCAGAGGCACAGGCGATGGGTAAAAAATTCTTACTAGCGAATAATGTTGCACCACATAATTCAAAGATTAAAACCTATTTACGTGATATTAAACCGATCATTGCCTTAAAACCGGATGCATTGATCATGTCAGATCCGGGAATGATTATGCTGGTGCGAGAGCAGTTTCCTGATCAAGAAATCCATCTGTCAGTACAAATGAATACGGTCAATTATCAGGCGGTTAAATTCTGGCAGCAAGTCGGTATTAGGCGGGTTATTTTATCGCGTGAACTGTCAATTGAAGAAGTGGCAGAAATGCGTGAACTATGCCCAGATGTAGAATTGGAAGTTTTTGTTCATGGTGCGCTATGTATGGCGTATTCTGGGCGTTGTCTACTGTCAGGTTATATGAAACATCGCGATCCCAACCAAGGTGCTTGTATCAATGCCTGTCGCAATAAATATACAGTAACAGAAGCAACAGAAGATAGCTGGGGTAATATTGAGCCGGTGAAGCCTGTTTTGGGTGAAGGTCAGCCCTCAGATAAAATGGTTTTGGTTGAGAATGAAAAACAACCGGGTGAATATGCCCCAATGTATGAAGATGAACATGGCACCTACATTATGAACTCAAAAGATTTACGTGCCATCCACCATGTAGAAACCTTCACTAAAATGGGACTTGATTGTTTAAAAATAGAAGGCCGCACCAAATCTTTCTTTTATGCAGCACGTACAGCACAGCTTTATCGTCAAGCAATTGATGATGCGGCTAACGGCAGGCCATTTGATATGGATTTATTCTTGAATCTCGAAGGCCTAGCCAATCGGGGTTATACTGAAGGCTTTTTCCGCCGCCATGTGCATGATGAATATCAAAAGTATGAAGACAGTAACTCGCGCAGCCAAACCCAGCAGTTTGTTGGTGAGGTTGTCAGCTATGATGCACAACAGGCCATTGCGCATATCAACGTGCGGAATCACTTTGCGATCGGTGATTCACTTGAATTGATGCTGCCAAGTGGAAATCAACACTTCACACTGGAGTATATGGAAAATGAACAAGGGGAAAAAATGGAAGTTGCCAAAGGCAGTGGTTATCAGGCTTACATTCGGTGCCCCGAGTTAACAACTGATCATTTAGAATATGGTTTGTTAATTCGCCATTTTTAGTGTTGACATCACAACCCTTTCAGAGGGTTGACAGTCAATAAAAACAATGCGACAACACATTGAAAAATGGCTATTGCCTAGTCAAACCAAAAAGTGTCGGCGTTACGTTCTGGCGATAAGGTATATAGGCTTTGTAAATGTTCCACGACTTCCATCGGGGCTTAGTACTTCATAGGGTCTAACAGTGTAGTTACCATAAACTCTATCAGGTCTCAATATACCACTCGCATCATAATCCGAGGTATCAGTAGAAACAGATATGAAGAGTTTACTTTCTATTTTGCTTAGAGACTGCCCTAGAAACCTTGTTGCAATAACTGTCCTGCCAGTTTCTGCCACCATCCGCCGATGTAAACTTTCTGAGACACAACATACGCCACAGAATATAGGATCTTGAGGCCCTGCGACGTGCTTGTTGTATGATGCAATTCTTCTTAGATGGTCTAATAACAATGCCTCCCTAGCCGTATCTCCCTCTGCTGCCCCGTGCGCGACAAAAACATCTAAAATATTTGCATTGGGAAACAAATTTTCTGGTACAAACGCCCAACCACCCTCAGTATTTACCATTGTTGCAAATTTCAGAGGCTCATGCCTAACATCCTCACTCTCTAGAACTCCAAAAGGTGTCATACTCCACAACTCTAGAGCGCGATAACCACCATAACTTCTCCCTGTTCTTAAAAAAGTTCTGGCAAACTCTAGCCCTTCGTATATATCCTGCATCCCGTTAGCTGTAGGAGGAGTAACTACCCCATCACCTGATGAATTATTTCCTTCAGTAGTTATGTTCGTTGTCATTTCATCAAAAATATAGGCCGCCAAACTCCCTTGTATGGCACCCATCACGGTGCTTGTTAGTAATGAACTGGTATTAAACCCAGGACTAGAAGACTGTTCAGTCGCATTAATAGCCGCACCGACTACTGCACCACTGATTGCGCCAATCGCAATTTTACCGGCAACACTAGTAAACACCTCAGCTGCTGGCCCAGTCAGCAAACCTGCAACCGCACCGGCACTACTGGATAAAGCACCTATCTCTGCTGATTTAGCAGCATGCTTGCCGTGGTGAAACACAGCTTGGTTTAATGCTCCTGACAATGCGCCTTGGGCTGCGCTGTTGGTTCCAGGACCTGCCAATCCATAACCCATGAGTTGATTGGCCACCATGCCTAAACCAAACGATGCGAGAGGAATACCGACAAATTGCAAAGCTTCAAATGAAAAAGCACCCAGATTAAAATGCCCACTGGGATCCTGATTCATGATGGGGTTGCCATTGGCATAGGCAAAGCCATTGGGTCCGGCTTTGGTA
>CBFIHN010000001.1:0-92539 GCA_965662575.1 Gammaproteobacteria bacterium | reverse complement strand
AAGACAGGTAAATAGTTCGAGAGCATTGCGAGCCAAAAGTAACCTAAAATTCGCGCGCATTATAAATCATTTAGGCAAAAAACCGAAATCGAGGTATTTATCGGCTGTTAGTGCTAGCGGCTGTGCTGCAAGCTAGGGAGTATGAGGGCTAATCAGGATGCTTTTTTCTCGTGTGGTAAGGCATGCACCGTATAATTTTTATTAAAGTTTGGTGGTGTCATGACGACGCTACTTTGCGCCGGGTAGCTGTTCGGTCCAGGAGGTAGGTGGTAGGTCGGCTGATAATTAGGTGTTGACAGGCCGTTAGGTATTTTGAATTCAGCTTCATGCTTTACGGATTGATGAAGGTAATCAAAATTACGATTGCGGAAAAAGTTGGTGCCACAGCCGCTCAGTAAAAAAGTACATAAAGCCGTGGCAATGATGGATTTTGCTTGCATCTCAAGCAGCCTGTTTGTTACATTGTCGTGCATTATACTGGCAAATAATTAAAGATGCGAAAGTTTTGTCATTCTATCAGTTTTTTCATTGTTATTGGTCTGGCTTGTCTCAGTTTGCAGGGGTGTGCGCCGGCAGTTTTAGTCGGTGCGGGCGTCGCTGGCGCCACTGTTGCTGCCAGTTCTATGTCGGTTAAAACCCAGGTCGATGATGTGAAGATTAAAACCGATATTATGCGTTTGCTTGAAGATATGCCATCGCTTCACGATCATTCAAATATTGGTATCACAGTGTTTAATCGTGTTGTATTGCTTATTGGGCAAGTGCCAACTAAGGCGTTATCGCAAGAGTTATCAGGCCAGATCTCTCGTGTGGCGGGTGTGAAATTGGTTTACAATGAGTTATCAATTGGCCCCAATATCAGTATGAGCCAGTATCTTGATGATAGTTGGATTACCGCAAAAGTGAAGGCCAATATGATGCGGCATGTCAATCCGTTCGCTTTTAAAGTGGTTACTGAGAATGCAGTGGTTTACCTGATGGCAATTACAACGATAGAAGATGGTAAACTTGCAGCAGATCTAGCTAGTCGCACTGCTGGTGTGAAAAAAGTGGTGACACTCTATGACTATGCGACTGGGAAAATAGAGTCTCAGCAGAGACCTGATTTATCATCGCATCAGCCGCAGGTGTCCGCAGTCAACGAGGCTGCCTTGTAAGTAAACCACCCTGCCGGGGTATTTTACCCCTAGTCATATTTCGCCGATTTATTTTTTATCTGGATTATCTGTCATTAAGCCAACGCTACCTGCACCGGCCTTTTGCAATAACACCATCAATTGCACGACCTTGCCATAGTTGGCATTTTGATCGCCGCGCACGTAGACCTGACGGTTTGGGTTTCGATGCAAAGCGCTTTGCAATAGGTTTTGTAGTTGCGAACTACTGACGGGTAATCGAGGATTGCTCGCAATGTTGATAAAGTATTGTCCTCTACTATTAATACTAGCAATTACGGGTATTTTATCTTGTGGCGATAGGACTTTTGCTGTGGCTTTAGGTAAATTAACTTTAACCCCTTGTGTTAGTAGAGGGGTGGTTACCATGAAGATAATCAACAGCACTAACATGACGTCGATATAAGGTACAACGTTGATATCTGACATCATGCGACGTCTTCTGCGTGCCCGCCTCATTGACTAACACTTTGATGGCTGTGCAATTGGCGATGTAGAATGCCAGCAAATTCATCTTGGAAGTTTTCGTAATCATTGAGTAGGCGTTCAACATGTGCATTAAAGCGGTTGTAGGCAACGACCGCAGGAATAGCGACTAATAATCCTAAAGCAGTGGCAATGAGAGCTTCAGAAATCCCTGGTGCAACCATTGCTAGTGTCGCTTGTTGGACGCCTGCTAATGCCTGAAATGAAGTCATAATGCCCCAAACTGTGCCAAACAAGCCGACATAAGGGCTAACAGATCCGATCGTTGCTAACCAGGGCAGGCCATTATCAAGGCGGTCTGATTCGCGCATAAAGGCAACTCGCATAGCGCGTTGAACAGCCTCAATGATTGCTTCCGTCGTGGGATGGCCACTTTTTTGCATGCGTAAAAAATCTTTGAAGCCAGCACAAAAAATATGCCCAGCAGCTAGGGATCCATTCGTATGACGACTGAGTTTTCGATAGAAGTCGGCAAGATCGGTGCCTGACCAAAAGTCACGCTCAAATTGTCGCATCGCATGACGTGATTTTTTGATGCATGCAATACGCTGGAAGATCAAGGTCCATGACCAAATTGAGGCAGTTAGCAGCACTAGCATCACGAATTTGACAATGACACTGGCGTTGCCGATGAGGTGCCAGATTGATAATTCTGAACCTGTCATGTTTGATCCTTGTGGGTAGTTAAGTTTAAGCGAAAGACTAAAGCATCTTCATGTTCAATGCTATCAGGAATGCGATAATAGTTTCGTCGTAAATCAATTTGTTCAAATCCAAATTGGCGGTAGAGTTCAATGGCAGACGTATTTGATGCGCGTACCTCGAGAAATAAAATGTGCGCTTTGGCCTGGATAATGTTTGCAATAACACGGTCAAGTAGTTGCTTGCCATAGCCCTTACGATGATAGTCCGGCGCAATGCAAATCGAGAGAATTTCTGCTTCATCCAAGACCAGTGAATAGGTGGCATAACCAATCGGCTGGTCATGGGTGTTTAGGTACATGCCGAGTGACTTGTGGTGTGCTGTTTGTAAGCTTTCACGCATGAGTGATGCTGACCAAGGAACTAGGAAAGTGGCGCGTTCCAAGGCCATTAATTCTGGCAGGTGTTTTAACCCAAGTGTTTTATAGTGGCAGTTTGGCAATGTCATGCAGTACCTGTTGTTTTTTATGTGGCATTTCAAGCAAGGTGCTCAGGCCAATGGTTTGAGTTATTTTGCTGTCAACGTGGTCTAAATTGTCGTTACCAAATTGAATTATCGAGTTTGCGTTGTGTGCTGTCAACAATTTGTATTGCTTGCTATCAATCAGTTGGCAGTCAGTCATCTGAATTTTCAGGTAATGCAAGATATTGCTAAGTAAAGCCTGACATTTGGGGTTGTGCGTATCTTGGTTGTCAAGCACAATCGTCAATCGATGAGGCTTTGAGTTTTTAGGTTGTTGTATTGTTTTGCGTTCAATCCAAACATCAATGCCCATTAAAGCTAAACATTGGTGATTATCCATGCGTTTTTCTGCGTTGGCTCAAATGGCGACGTTTTTTAAGAAAGCGATTGAGTGCTACCGTTGGCCCGGAAATAATATACGTGGCAAAAATTAGTAGCAGCATATGTGCAGGTAGAAAGGCGATACAAATCAATAACATGACAATAACAACCAGTACAGCAAATCCGATGCGATCTTTGAGGTCAATATGCTTAAAGCTCTGGTAGCGAATATTACTGACCATCAAGACAGCAACCGCAATGACTATGATTGCTGACATAATCGATATAGTGAGGTTATGCAGATGATAAAGGCTGCCGGTCCACACCAAACTCGCCACTAAAGCGGCAGCAGAAGGGCAGGGTAAACCATAGAAATATTTTTTGGGCCGGATATCATCTTCATCAATTTGGATATTAAACTTGGCAAGTCGTAATGCAACACATGCAACATAAAGAAAAGCGCATAACCAGCCGACTTTGTGCAGTAATTGATGGTCTAGGGTGTTAAGGCTCCAGTTGTAAATCAACAATGCTGGCGCCATACCAAAGGAGACGAGGTCAGACAGGCTGTCATACTCTGCGCCAAAAGCACTTTGTGCATTAATGAGTCTGGCGACGCGACCATCGAGTCCATCGAGTAACATGGCAATGAAAATAGCAATGGCGCCATGAGTAAATTCATGGTTCATCGCCGAAATAATGGCATAAAACCCAAAGAATAAGCTGCCAGTGGTCAATAGGTTGGGTAGAAAATAAATACTACGTTTGCGTATTTTTTTGCTTTGCAAATCTGAATTTTTCATTGGAATCAAATGACCTTGCCAGTACAGATTATTTTCATTTTGTTGGTGCCGCCATGATCGCCCATATGGTCTCCTGAGGTTAACATCGCCAGGTCATTATCTTTTAGTATACCGCGTTTGACCAATTCATCGACAGCCGAGCGGTTGACATAGTCCTTTGGCATCCGCGTTGGGTCAAAGGCAATGGGTTCAACGCCGCGGTATAAAGTCACCAAGCCCATGGTGTCATGATTGCGGGTTAAGGCAAAGATTGGTAAATGTGAATTGATCCGTGACATCCACAGCACAGAGGATCCCGATTCTGTTAAGGCAATAATCGCTTTGACATCAAGGTGATTGGCGGTGTACATGGTTGCCATGGCAATCGCTTCATCAACACGATTAAAGCGCATTTCAACACGATGTTTGGAGACGCGAGTGCGCTCGCTTTTTTCTGCGGCTAAACACACGCGGTTCATCGTTTCAATGACGGTGACAGGGTGTTTCCCTATGGCGGTTTCTGCTGATAGCATAACGGTGTCTGTGCCATCAAACACGGCATTCGCTACATCTGAGACCTCTGCGCGGGTTGGTGCCGGTGATTCAATCATCGATTCGAGCATTTGGGTTGCTGTGATTGCAATGCGATCAAGTTCGCGTGCACGTTTAATCATATGCTTTTGTGCTGCAGGGACATGTTCATCACCGATTTCAACTGCTAAATCACCGCGCGCGACCATCACTCCGTCAGAAGCTTCAAGAATTTCATCGATATGATCCATCGCTTCGGTGCGTTCAATTTTTGCAATCAAGCCGGCATTTGATCCTGCGTCAACGAGCAATTGGCGAGCTTCTGACATGTCTGCAGCATTGCGTACGAAAGAGACGGCAACGTAATCAACATTTGCTTTCGCGGCAGTCTTAATGTCTTGTCTGTCTTTATCGGTTAGTGCAGCAGTTGACAGGCCGCCCCCTTTCTTATTAATGCCTTTATTGTTAGAGAGATAATCACCGACTAATACTTTGCAAACCACTTTGCTTGTCTCAACCCTTAGCACTTCAAAGACAACTCTGCCGTCATCAAGCAATAAAGTGTCACCTTGGCTCACATCATTAGGGAGTTCTTTATAGTCGATACCAACTTGGTGTTCATCGCCGGCATCATCAGCCAATTTGGCGTCGAGAATAAACTCTTGGCCTACCGTGAGTTTGACTTTTGATTGTTTAAATTTAGCAACCCGAATCTTTGGGCCTTGTAAGTCAGCCAAGATGCCAATCGTTTTTCCTGCTTTGGCCGATACATCGCGAATTTTTTTGATTCGATCTTGGTGATCTTGTGCTGTGCCATGAGAAAAATTACAACGCACGGCATTCAATCCCGCCTGAATCATTTGGGTCAAAACCTCTTCTGATTCAGAAGCGGGGCCTAAAGTTGCTAAAATTTTTGTACGTCTCACGTCATTTTTCCTTTACTTGAAATCAAAATAAATCACCCTATCGAAAACAGTCCGGTGTTTTATGATCCGCGACTTTCTAGAATGTCGACAGCCGGTAATTTTTTGCCTTCTAGGAATTCCAGGAAGGCGCCGCCACCAGTTGAAATATAGGATATTTTGTCACGAATGCCAAACTGATCGATGGCGGCTAAGGTATCGCCACCACCGGCGATGGAAAACGCGTTGCTATGGGCAATTGCGTTTGCAATGGCTTTGGTGCCAGCGCTAAATTGGCAGAATTCAAAGACACCCACAGGGCCATTCCAAACAATGGTGCCGGCTTTATGCAAGATTTCTGCCAGTTGATGAGCAGAGTCAGGGCCGATATCAAAAATTAAGTCATCATCACTAACATCATCACTTTGCTTAGTCATTGCCAGCGTGTCTTCGGCAAATGCTTTACCAACCACAACATCCGATGGTAATGGGATAAAGCCGCCCTGGTCGCTAATGTGTCGCATGAGTTTCCGTGATTCATCTACTAACTCGGGTTCATATAGTGACTTGCCGATGGGCTTTCCCGTTGCTGCTAAGAAAGTATTGGCAATGCCGCCGCCGACAATGAGTTGGTCAACTTGTTCGCTCAATGCATTTAATACCATCAGTTTGGTTGAGACTTTTGATCCACCTACAATAGCAACAAGCGGACGTTTTGGATTGTCTAGCGTGCTACCTAAAGCCTCCAATTCAGCCGTCAGTAGTGGGCCCGCACAGGCAATGGGTGCAAATTTGGCAACACCATGAGTCGATGCTTGTGCTCGGTGCGCAGTCCCAAAGGCATCCATAACAAAAATATCGCATAGTGCGGCCATTTTCTTTGCCAAGGCATCATCGTTAGCTTTTTCACCCAGTTGGCAGCGAACATTCTCGCAAAGGACAATCTCCCCTGGTGCTACCTCAACCCCCTCAATCCAATTTGGTGGCGTTAAGCGAACGGTTTTATTGATCAGTTGTGATAAATGTTCTGCCACCGGCTGCAAAGAGACGGCCGCTGAAAGCTCCCCTTCTGTGGGGCGCCCTAGGTGTGACATCAGTATCACTTTCGCGTCTTGCTTTAAGAGCATTTCGATAGTCGGTAATGCTGCGCGAATGCGAGCATCTGATGTCACCAGACCATTCTTGATTGGCACATTGAAATCAACTCGCACTAAAACACGTTTGTTTTTGCAATCGATGTCGATGAGTTTTTTGCAAGTCATGATGATCCTTGATTCATAATAATAATGGGGGCGTTAGCTAATGAAACGCGCCACTATGATGCTGCCATCAGGGCGCGGGTCGTGTCGAGCATCCGATTAGAAAAACCCCATTCATTATCGTACCAAGATAACACTTTCACTAAGTGGCCAATCACTTTTGTTTGGGTGGCATCAAAAACAGAAGAGTGTGCGTTGTGGTTAAAATCAACAGAGACTAAGGGGTCACTGTTATAGCCTAATACGCCTTTGAGCTCAGCGTCTGCTGCTGTTTTTAACAAGTGATTGACTTCTTCAGTGCTCGTATCACGTGATGCGGTGAAGGTTAAGTCAACAACAGAGACATTAATTGTTGGGACGCGCATCGCAAAACCATCTAATTTGCCGTTGAGTTCTGGAAGCACGAGACCAACGGCGGCAGCGGCGCCAGTTTTTGTTGGGATCATTGATTGGGTTGCAGCACGTGCGCGACGGACATCGGCATGGTAAACATCAACGAGTTTTTGGTCGTTGGTGACTGCGTGAATAGTCGTCATTAAACCCTGTTCAATGCCGATATGTTGGTTGAGCACTTTGGCAATTGGTGCCAAACAGTTGGTTGTGCAAGAGGCGTTAGAGATCACCGTGTCAGATGCTTTCAATACGGAGTGGTTCACGCCATAAACGACGGTTGCATCAACGTCTTTGCCGCCCGGTGCTGAGATGATGACTTTTTTTGCACCTGCGACTAAGTGTGCAGAAGCTTTTTCTTTGCTGGCAAAAAAGCCAGTGCATTCGTAAACAACATCGACATCCAGCTCTTTCCAGGGTAAGTTTTCCGGATTGCGGTCAGATAACATCCGGATACGATCGCCATTGACAACCATACTGTCACCATCTAGAGCGACCTCGGCGTTGAATAATCCGTGCGTTGTATCATGCTTGGTTAGGAATAAGCTAACATCCGGCGCGCCAAGGTCATTAATTGCAACGATTTTAATGTCATCTTTTTTGCTCTCGTAGAGTGCGCGTAGCACATTGCGACCGATACGGCCATAACCATTGATTGCAACACGAATTGGCATGGGTTAGCTCCTTAAAAATACGTAAAAACTCCAAAACGATTTTAGCAGGTTTCAGATGCTCATGCACGAGGGGCGCTACCCCTATAGATCGAAATTGACTTTCGTTGTCCGTCCAAGTAAATTGGCCAACCTTTTGCCGAGGTGGTGGAATTGGTAGACACGCTAGCTTCAGGTGCTAGTGGAGGCAACTCCGTGGAGGTTCGAGTCCTCTTCTCGGCACCAGTGATTATTTGAGGGTTTGGGATTCTAAATGAAATTTGATGTATACGGCATTGGTAATGCATTGCTTGATATTGAGTTTGATGTCAGCGAGGATTTTTTAATCCAAGCAGGCATTGAAAAAGGTCTAATGACTTTAGTCAATGATACGCGTCATCATGCCTTAATGGATGCGTTGGGTTATGACAATATCCGTCAGAAAAGTAGTGGGGGTTCCGCAGCCAATACCATGGTGGCATTCCAGCAATTTGGCGGTCAGGGGTTTTATTCTTGTTTGGTGGCTGATGATATTGCCGGTGATCATTATTTGGAAGATTTACATGCAACTGGTCTACACTCTAATTTTTTGCATCAAAGCCGTTCGAATGAAACAACAGGGAAATGTATTTCAATGATAACGCCGGATGGCGAACGAACGATGAATAGCTATTTGGGTATCAGTGAGTCACTATCGCCTAATCAATTACATCACCAGGGATTAGAAAAGGCTGATATTTTTTATATTGAAGGCTATTTAACAACCTCGACCTCAGCGATGGCCGCAGTGCTTGAAGGAAAAGCGCTAGCAAAAGAGTATGGCGCCAAGATGGCGCTGAGCCTATCGGATCCGGGGATTGTTAAATACTTTAAGTCACAGTTTGAGGCCATCATTGGTGATGGCATTGACCTATAGGACTTACGCATTGACAAGAGTGTTGTAAAATGCATCTATTTTTTTACTGGCATGAAAGCTAAAAGCAGACCCTCGACAGCCAAATGTGATGAAAATTTATATAGTTTGTATCTTATGAGCGACCCAAAATACACAAGCTGTACGCGTCTTTCCTCAATCATGGAAGATGTATCTCATGATAGTATCAATCGATTTTTAGAGCGTGAGCGCTTTGATCCTATTGATCTTTTTAACGAAGTAAAGAATGATATAGAAATATGTAATGGCATACTCAGTGTTGATGATTCTGTTCTAGATAAGCCATACATGAAAAAGGGGACAGCAAGTCTAATAGGTTATTTTTGGTCCGGCAAACACAAGCGAACAGTCAAGGGCGTGAATATTATTACTTTGTTCTATACAGACCCTTTTGGTGTTTCGGTGCCTATTAATTATCGCCTTTATAACTCATCTGAAAATAAGACGAAAAATGACTATTTTTTGGAAATGTTAGAGGAGATTATTGCATGGGGAGTTTCTCCATCCTGGGTCACTGGTGACAGCTGGTATGCAAGCTTGTCAAATTTGAAGTTTATCCGTGCAAAAAATCTTCCCTTTATGTTTGGTATAGAGACCAATCGCACCGTCTCTATTGATCGTGGTCAGTACATTCAAATACAAAAATTAGAGGACTGGGACAATGATCAGAAAACAGTGTATTTAAAGGATTATGGAATGGTAAAGGTGTTTAGACAGATATACAAAAAATCATATCGCTACTACATTATAAGCGTCCCAGATTTGGCCAAATTACCAATCATTAATCAAGGTGATTTTGAACGAGTACATGCCACTCATTGGTCTATTGAGCGCTACCACAGAGCTATCAAACAAGTGTGTCACATTGAACACTTCCAGGTGCGTGGACTACATCAAATTAAAAATCACATTTTTTGCGCCCTGAAAGGATTTGTGTGTCTAGAGTTAATGAGGGTTAATGAAATTATTAACCACTGGTATGAAGTACAGCGGGATCTTTTTACAAGCGCCATTAGAAGCTTTATTGATACTCATGCACAAAAATCTAAGTTGGTCAATGCGTAAGTCCTAACCTACTCTTTTGTAACGAAGAAGAAGCGAAAGAATTTACTGGTGAAGCCGAGCTTGATTCGGTTGTTGCAGCTTTAAAAAAACGGACAGCAACTTTTGCGCTGACACGAGGAGCGCAGGGCTCAATTTTGTTCGATGGGCAGCGTTGTATTGAGGTGCCGCCCTATCCCACAACGATGGTTGATGCAACGGGTGCAGGGGATATGTATGCCGGTGGTATCTTATATGGGTTGAGTCACGGTATGTCATGGGCTCAAGCCGGTGATTTGGCCAGTCGAGCATCATCGATGGTGGTAAGCCAATATGGTGCAAGATTGTCTGATAGTCAAGTTGCACGGATCAAGTAGTACTAAGTCACTCTTTTGCCAAATAGTTGGGTGCCAATGCGTACCCAATGGCTACCCTCGGCGATCGCCGCTTCAAAGTCATTACTCATGCCCATAGAGAGTTGATGTAGTGGAATGCCCTGTTTAGCTAGCTGTTCCTGTAGCTGCCGAACTTTGGCAAATGCACTGCGTTGCTGTCCAAATTCAGAGCAGGATTTGGGTAGCACCATTAGGCCGCATAGCCTAAGTTTAGGTAGTTTAATCATAGCGTCTGCTAGTTCGAGCGCCTGCTCTGGTGCAATGCCAGACTTTTGTGTTTCACCATCAATATTAACTTGTATGAAGGCATTGAGTGGTGGCAGTTCTTTGGGGCGTTGAGCACTTAAGCGCTGTGCAATTTTGAGACGATCAAGGCTGTGTACCCAAGAAAAGTGCTGGGCAATATCGTTAGTTTTGTTGCTTTGGATATTGCCGATAAAGTGCCAACAAATATCGCTTAAATGTTTAAGTGCCTCAATTTTTTCTAGCGCCTCTTGCAATTGGTTCTCACCAAAATCTTTATGGTTGCAATGGTACAGTTGTTCAATGTGTTTTATGGGTTGTTTTTTACTGACGGCTAATAGATGGATGTCTTTGCCGTTGCGATGATATAGATCACTGTATTCTTCAATGGCTCGGAGAGTGTTTTGATAGCGGGATTTGATGTTTTGCGTGGTCATTGTGGCGAGGATGTTGCCATGATCAAGGTTAATTTAGCTGATGAGTATACATGAAATATTGGCAATGTTTTGCGTATAATGCATATGATCTATCCTAAGGGCTCTTATATGAAGTTGAGTATTTTCGGTGCGGGTTATGTTGGCTTGGTGACGGCCGCCTGTTTTGCAGAGATGGGTAACCATGTGTGTTGTGTTGATATTGATCCTGCCCGATTGGCTATGTTGCGACGTGGTGAGAGCCCGATTTATGAGCCGGGGTTAAGCGATATGTTGCGTCATAATATTGACGCCGAGCGCATTGAATTCACCGATGATGCTCGTTGTGCTGTTGAGTTCGGCGAGGTTATTTTTATTGCGGTCGGTACACCGCCAAAGGCCGATGGTTCAGCGGATTTGCAATATGTTGAATCCGTTGCTAAATCGATTGGCCAGTCGATGAATGCTTATAAAGTAATTGTCAATAAATCAACGGTGCCCGTTGGTACGGCGAAAAAAGTCGCGGCCATTATTGCACAGGCACTCAGCAACAAGCATCTTGAGTTTGATGTGGTGTCTAATCCCGAGTTTCTCAAAGAAGGCGCGGCAATTGAGGACTTTATGCAAGCGGATCGAGTTATTATTGGTAGTGAGTCAGAGCGCGCATTAGCGGTTATGCATAATTTGTATGTGCCAGTGAATCGTAATCAAGAAAAATTAATTGCCATGGATCTTGAGTCGGCAGAAATGACAAAATATGCGGCCAATGCCATGTTGGCGACGAAAATTTCTTTTATGAATGAAATGTCGCAAATTGCTGAGCGTGTGGGTGCGGATATTGAAAAAGTTCGTATTGGGATTGGTTCAGATTCACGGATTGGGTTTTCATTTATTAATCCAGGCTGTGGTTATGGTGGCTCTTGTTTTCCTAAAGATGTCTCAGCGTTGGAACATACTGCGGCACAGGCTAATTATGATGCGCAATTATTAAGGTCAGTAGAGGCGGTTAATGCTCAGCAAAAACAGGTGTTGTTTGAGAAAATTCAACAACACTTTGCGGGAAATCTACGAGGTCGAGTGATTGCGGTTTGGGGGCTGGCATTTAAACCCAATACCGATGATTTGCGTGAAGCATCAAGCCGTGTGTTGATTGAGGCTTTATGGCAGGCGGGGGGAAAAGTTCAGGCCTATGACCCTGAAGCGATGCCAGCTTTTATTGATCTTTATGGTGAACGCGCTGATCTACAGTTGGTGTCGCACCCCGAACAAGCGCTTGACAATGCGGATGCGTTGGTTGTTGTCACCGAGTGGATGGAGTTTCGTAGTCCAGATTTTCAGTTGATTAAACAGAAGCTCAAGGAGGCCGTTATTTTTGATGGGCGTAACCTTTACGATCTAAACTATCTCAAAAAGCTTGGGTTTGAGTATTACGGTATTGGGCGAGGGGGTTGTTAATGCATCAATTTATTCCTTATGGCCGTGCTGCGATTAGTGATGAGGATATAGCGGAAGTCGTTAAAGTGCTTAAAACTGATTGGTTAACCACCGGGCCTAACGTGGCAAGGTTTGAGCAGACGGTTTCGGATTACTGTCTTGCACGTTATGCCGTCGCGACGTGTAATGCAACGGCGGCTTTACACTTAGCCTGCTTGGCTTTGGGGGTTGGCGACGGCGATATCGTGTGGACGTCGCCGAACACCTTTTTAGCTTCTGCAAACTGTGCGTTGTATTGTGGTGCAGCAATAGATTTTGTTGATATTTGCCCAGAAACTTTTAATCTGTCTGTCATTGCGCTAGAGCAGAAGTTGCAGCAAGCAAGGGCCGTGGGTCAGTTGCCTAAAGTGGTTATTCCTGTGCATTTTGCAGGACAGTCTTGTGATATGGCTCATATTAAAGCACTGGCTGATGAGTATGGATTTAAAATTATTGAAGATGCCAGCCATGCGGTGGGTGGTCGTTATAAAGATAGCAAAATAGGGAGCTGTGCGTATTCAGATATCACGATATTTAGTTTCCATCCGGTGAAAATTGTGACCACGGGTGAAGGTGGCATGGCGTTAACCAATGATCCTGAGTTGGCCGATAAAATGATGCAGTTGCGAACTCATGGTATGGCACGTGACCCCAGTAAAGTCATCGGTGCATTTGATGGTGGTTGGTACTATCAGCAACAAATGCTGGGCTTTAATTATCGTATTACTGATTTTCAGTGTGCATTGGGGATATCTCAATTTAAACGACTTGATGAGTTTGTTGCTAAACGTCATCAGCTGGTTAAGCGGTATCATTCGTTGTTACAAGGCTTGCCCGTGATCACACCTACAGTTGCTAAAGATAACTATAGTGCTTTTCATTTGTATGTTATTCAGTTAGATCATAACCAAACGCATGTTGATCGCCAGGTGGTGTTCGATCAATTGCGCGCACAGAATGTTGGTGTGCATGTGCATTACCCACTAGTACATTTGCAGTATTACTATCGAGAAAAGTTTGGTTTTTCAAGGGGTGATTTTCCAATGGCAGAAAATTATTATCGTCATGCATTGAGCTTGCCGATGTATCCAACAATGAGTGAAGAAGATCAAAGTTATGTTATAAATTGTTTGACGTGTATACTTGGCGCCTGATTTTATAGTGGTTGATGAGGCTCCCCGCGAAGCTTTTGATAATAGGTGTTGCGGGTTTTGTTGGCTTCCATTTTGTGTAAAAAATATCTTGACCTAGGTGATGAAGTTGTGAGTGTGGCAATCGTTGTTATGTCTATTCCAAAGGTTGAGCAGTCGACGCTCTCGGGTCAGTGTTCTAATCGAAATTAAACGTGTTTGTGAAAAAGTGAGAAAATAAAGGTGACAAAACGAAAAATATCAGTGGTTGGCTTAGGCTATGTTGGGCTGCCAGTTGCGGTAGCTTTTGGTAAGAAGCACCAGGTGGTTGCTTTTGATATTAATCAGAAGCGTATAGATGCTCTTAAATCAGGTCATGATGATACCTTAGAGGTTTCTGATCAGGATTTGGTGCAAGCTGACTTGCTGTTAACGGCCAATGCCCAAGATTTGCAAAAAGCTGATTTTCATATTGTTGCTGTGCCAACACCAATCAATGAGGCCAATCAGCCTGATTTGTCCTCGCTTTTAGGTGCTTCAAAAATAATCGGTGAGCAGTTGAAAAAAGGTGATATTGTTGTCTATGAGTCAACAGTCTATCCAGGGGCGACTGAAGAGGACTGTGTACCAGTTTTAGAAGAATATTCTGGGCTTAAGTGTGGCGTCGATTTTTTTGTGGGCTATTCTCCTGAGCGCATTAACCCTGGTGATAAAGAGCACACCTTTACCACGATTTTAAAAATTGTTTCAGGTCAAAACCCTGAGATCCTTGATATTATTGCTGAAGTTTATGAGTCTGTGGTCACTGCTGGTGTATGTCGTGCCAGTTCAATCAAGGCTGCTGAGGCTGCGAAAGTGATTGAAAATTCCCAGCGGGATTTAAATATTGCGTTTGTTAATGAGTTGTCCAAAATCTTTGCATTAATGGGCATTGATACTCATGAGGTGCTTGATGCGGCGGCGTCTAAATGGAATTTTCATAAATATAACCCAGGGCTTGTCGGTGGTCATTGTATCGGTGTTGATCCATATTATTTAACGCATAAAGCAGAAAAATTAGGCTACCATCCGCAAGTCTTGTTGGCGGGGCGTAGAATTAATGATGGCATGGCGAAATATGTTGCATCAGAAGTCGTGAAGCGTATGATTCAAAATGGCAAATCCATTTCAGGTGCGAAAGTGGCTGTTTTAGGTGTTACCTTCAAAGAAGATTGCCCGGATATTCGTAATTCTAAGGTCTTTGATTTAATTAAAGAGCTGCAAGAATATCAGGTTGATCTGGAAGTTTTTGATCCGCATGCGGATGCTGAGGAAGTGATGCATGAGTATGGCTTTTCCATCTTGAGCGAATTTGACATTAGCACAACGTACGACCTAGCGATTGTGGCAGTGCCTCATAAGCAGTACCGTAATCAACAGCTGCCAAAACATGCTTTGCTGGTCGATTTGAAAGGTATTTTTCCAAAAGAAAAAAGTATATTTAGGTTGTAGAGCTTTATGAACAAAGAATTCGCATTAATTGGTGCTGCAGGATATATCGCGCCACGCCATATGAAGGCAATTAAAGAAACAGGCAATAATTTGCGAGCAGGTTTTGATCCTTTTGATTCGGTCGGGATTTTAGATAGTTATTTTCCGGATGCTGCTTTTTTCACTGAGCTTGAGCAGTTGGATACGTATTTAAATCGCTGGCAGGCACAAGGTAACCAGATTGATTATATCAGTATTTGCTCGCCTAACTACTTGCATAATGCCCATGTGCGTTTTGCCTTAAACCATGATTGCGATGCGATTTGTGAAAAGCCATTAACCCTAACGCCAGATGATTTGGAAGCTTTAGAGCTTGCCGAGAAACAAAGCAGTCATAAAATTAATAATATTCTTCAGCTTCGCATGCATCCAGCTTTGGTTGAGCTCAAGAAAAAAATTGAGCAAGACGATGCGGATAAAGTTTATGAGGTTGATTTGGCTTATATCACCAGTCGAGGTGCCTGGTATCATCGTTCGTGGAAAGGTGATGAGCAGAAATCTGGTGGAGTCGTTACCAATATCGGTGTGCACTTTTTTGATATGTTGGGTTGGTTGTTTGGTGAAGTCACTAAAAATCAAGTGCATTTAGCTGAAGATGCGACGATGGCAGGGTATCTCGAGTTTAAACAAGCGCGCGTGCGTTGGTTTTTAAGTGTTGATGCCAATAATTTGCCTGATGAAATCAAAGAAAAATCTCAGCGTACTTATCGCTCGATTACCATTGGTGGTGAAGAGATTGAGTTTTCGGGTGGGTTTACTGATTTGCATACGTTAAGTTATCAAGAAATTTTAAAAGGCAATGGCTTTGGTATTGATAAAGCGCGTCAGGCGATTGAAACGGTCTACCAAGTGCGCCAATTAAAACCATTGGGTTTGCAAGGTGATTATCATCCTTTGTTAAAAGAAGCGGCTAGTCGCTGAGCCTTATTATGCGTATCAGTGACTATGATCATCAGGCAATCAAACAAACCTTTGCTGAAGTTTTTGGTGAAGGCAAAGTTTATTTGTTTGGTAGCCGAGTTGACGATAGCCGTCGTGGTGGCGATATTGATTTATATCTTTGTCCGCAAAAATTGGTGGATGAGTTTAAACAGAAATCGCAATTTTCAATGCGATTACAGGATCGTATAGGTGAGCAAAAAATTGACATTGTGATTGCGAAAGATCAAGAAAGGTTGATTGAGCAAGAAGCCATGCGTACAGGGATTTTGTTATGAATGTAGAACAGCAAAAATTAATCCAAATTTTTTATGGGTGTGACCGACATGTGGAGCGCATTGCCTCGGTTGTTGAGTTAATGGGTAAATTTATGCCATTAACTGGAGATGCATACGAGCATTTAGATGAAAACCAGGGGCGTTGTATAGATCAGTTTTTATTTCGCTTTTCAAAGCTTCAGGACACTATGGGGAAAAAGCTTTTTAAGCTTTATTTGCATTTGGAAAAAGAATATACCGATAATCAAAGTTTTTTAGACCTTTTGAATCGATTAGAGAAAATGGAGATTCTAGATAAAGATACTTGGGTAGACTTTAGAAATGCGCGTAATGAATTGGCGCATGAGTATGGTACAAATGATGCTGAAGTGGCTGATGCAATCAATAAAATTTACGGTTCACATTCCGAATTATTAGATATTTATTCAAACCTCAAAAATGTTTCTATAAAAAAAGGATTCTATAGTGAGTAACTATTTCGTCCACGAAAGTAGTTATATCGACGACCAAGTTGAAATCGGCATGGATACTAAAATTTGGCATTTCTGTCATATTCTTTCTGGCAGCAAAATTGGTGAACGTTGTTCCTTTGGGCAAAACTGTGTCGTTGGGCCGAATGTTTCCCTTGGCAATAATATCAAAGTTCAAAACAATGTTTCGATCTATGATGGTGTTGAGTGTGAAGATGATGTGTTCCTCGGGCCGTCGATGGTGTTTACCAATGTGATTAATCCACGCAGCCATGTCAATCGTAAAGAAGAGTTTAAGAAAACCCTGCTTAAAAAAGGCTGTTCAGTGGGTGCGAATGCAACGATTGTCTGTGGTGTTACGGTCGGTGAGTATGCATTAATTGGTGCGGGGTCGGTAGTGACCAAAGACGTGAAGCCTTTTGGCTTAATGGCAGGCGTTCCAGCACGGCAGATAGGCTGGGTTGATCGATTAGGTGAGAAGCTGCAGTTTGATACGCAAGATGTTGCAGTTGATCAAGATGGCTGTCAATATCGGTTGGAAGGTGATAGAGTTTTTCTCAGAGATTAATAAGGTACTAGTAAAGGTGAAACCATTTTTTGATATTCAGGCGCAGTACCAAGCGCATAAACAAGAGATTGATCAGGCTGTTCTAGATGTTATGGCATCAGGTAAGTTCATCATGGGCCCACAAGTACGCGAGCTTGAAGAACAACTGGAAAGCTATACGGGTGCAAAACACTGTGTTAGCTGTGCTAATGGTACCGATGCATTGCAAATTGCCTTGATGGCAATTGGTGTTGGTCTTGGAGATGAGGTGATCACGACGCCGTTCACATTTATTGCAACTGCCGAAACTATTGCTTTGCTAGGGGCAAAGCCGGTATTTGTTGATATTGAAGAAGACAGTTATTTAATCGACCATCGTTTAATTGCTGATAAAATCACGGATAAAACCAAAGCCATTATTCCGGTTTCGCTCTATGGTCAAATCCCTGATATGGATAAAATCAACCGTGTTGCAGAACAATATTCACAAAGGCTCGGCCATAAAATTTATGTCATAGAAGATGCCGCACAAAGCTTTGGTGCAAAATATAAAGGCCGTAAGTCGTGTAATGTTTCTGATATTGCCACGACCAGCTTTTTCCCCACCAAGCCTTTAGGCTGTTATGGTGATGGGGGGGCAATATTTACCTCTGATGATCAAGTTGCACAAGCGATGCGTGAAATTCGAGTGCATGGCCAAAGCAAACGCTATTATCATAGCCGCATCGGTATTAACTCGCGTTTAGATACCCTGCAAGCAGCGATTTTAAAGGTAAAGCTTAAATACTTTGATCAAGAATTAAAAGCACGACAAAAAAATGCGCAGCAATACCAGGAACAATATGCTGGCACAGAAGTCATTACACCCAAAGTGATGCCCAATCGTGAGCATGTTTATGGACAATATACGGTGCGTGTGCCAAATCGTGCTCAGTTCCAAGAAGAGCTTAAGGCACAAGGTATTCCAACAACGGTTCATTACCCCGTGCCATTGCATAAACAGCCAGCGTTTTTAGATGAGTCGGCTAATTGCCCAATATCTGAGCGCCTATCTGAGCAGGTAGCTAGCTTACCGATGTGTTTGTATTCTTGAGTGAATTGGTTTTTCTGTGTCCTCAGGCAAACAAGCAACCATATACATAGCTTTTAATTTTCTACAAAAGGCAATAGGTTTTTTACTATTGCCAGCCTTAACGCATGTATTATCTCCTTATGCATTGGGTAAAATTACTTTTTTCTTAACACTGATGTCAGTGTTGACTGCGCTTTTTGGACTCGGTTTATATGGTGCTGGTCCTGTGTTTACTTACCGCTTTGCACGTCCGCTTAAGGTTAAACAGTTGTGGGGTAATTTATTTGTTTTAAACCATTTCGCTTGCTTATTAGTCGCTGGGTTAACCACGATTGTTTATCTATTGTTTTCTCAAGTGCTGTTTAAAGGCTTGAGTTGGTCAGACTTCTTATTGTTGTTGGCAATTTGCTTTTTAAGTAGCTTTTACACCTTATTTCTAACGTATTTTCAAACGCATAAGAAAGCAAAGCTTTATAGTTTGCTAGGGATTTTATATACCACGTTAAGTGTTGTATTTATTTTGGGATTAGTGATTATTTTTCATTTGGGTTATCAAGGGTATTTCTATGGTCTTTTAGCTGCTAATGTTGTTTTATATGTTTTGGGTTTGGTGCATGCGCTAAGAAATTATCTATTCCGAGTGACTATCAAACTGGCAAAGCAATGCTTTGCCTATGCGCTGCCGTTAGTGCCACATGCCGTATTTAGCTTGTTAATGGTATATCTTGATCGCGTATTCGTGAATTTATACTTGGGAGCATCTGATTTGGGTATTTACGGTGTTGCCAGTCAGTTTGCGCTATTATTTGGTATCGTTATTACAGGGTTTAATAGTGCGTATTCACCCTTATGCTTTGAAAAAATAGCAAAAAAAGACACATCAGCATTGGCGCCATTTTGTTATAAAGTGTTATTTGTTTTTGCGTTGCTTGCTTTTTCAGTCAGTATTGCATCGCCGCTGATTTTCAAATTGTTTTTTGGGGCTCAGTATTATCAAGGTTGGAAGTTGTTGCCAGCTTTTGCTATTGCCTACCTATTTAACTTAATCTATGTGTTTTATATTAATGTGGTTTTCTATTTTAAAAGTTCTAGAGTTTTGTGGGTAACGCTAAGCGCAGCCATTGTTAGCTTGGCTTTAAACTATTTCTTGGTTCGCTATTTTGGACTGATGGGAGCCGCCGTAAGCTTCTTATTATCTTTATTTGTAAGCTCTCTTTTTGCTTATTTCTTTTCAAAGCGCTTGCTATCTATAGGTTTGCACTACGGTAAGATTAACGGCTTTATTGTAGTGCTGGTGCTGTTTTCCTCGACTGCTTACCTATTGCCCTTGCTTAGTGATGGTGTTTTTATGCAAGTGCTATTTGATTTTATTGCCTGGGTGGTTGGTTGCTTAGTACTTGTTTTTGCGGCGTGTAAGATGTTGCAGGTCGATTTTTCATTTGTCCTAAGCAAAATTCGTTTGGCTTAAAGCTTGATTTTATTTGAGCTTGGAGAGCAGGTTGTTGTTAATAATCCATTTAAAAATGCTTGCAGCTGTTGGTTGTTGCCAAGTAATCTTAAACTGAGATACTTGAGGCCGATATAAATTGGGTTTTTGTGATAATGCTCAGCAAGTTGTGATGGGTAAATACTCATGTTGGCATTTTTGCTGTCTATATCCACTAGATTAGTGCCCATTCTTATCTTTGTTATTTGAGGGGTAAAGAAGCTTTTTACGGATGCAGGGCTGGCCGTATCAGCATAGCCAAATCTGATGTTGGAGCCATAAGCTTGAGTAAATACATAAGGGTAGTCTTCATACGTAATTGGGTAAATGCCGTGAAAGGTGATGCGGTAAATTGAGTAATCTTTGCAAGTTGGGGTTTTCTGTAGTTCTATGACAGACGCTTTTTGTAGTGCGCTTCGTCCAAGATATAGCTAATTCATAATAAGACGGTCATGATAAATACATAGAAAATAACTCATCAATACTGCACTGAGTTTTCCTTCTTATTGACTTAGCCTGAGCCCATTTTTTTTCAATGTTATTCAGATCTGGGGAATACGGAGGCAGATATTCCAAAGTATGGCCAGCTCTAACAATACAAGTCTTAATATCATTGCGCTTATGAAATGTAGCATTGTTGAGCACAATAACTGAGCCTGGTGGGGCGTGAATTAACAAATCATTCTCAACCCAATGTAAAAATACGTCACTGTCTACGTTGCATGCATATAAGGATACCGCTATAAGTGTTGAGCCTAACAGTGCACCAATTGCATTAACTCGACCTTTGGCGTGCCAATTTATTTTGCCAAAGCATCGTTTTCCTTTTTTTGAATAGCCATGCAACCTTGGCGAATCCAAGGCAAACCCGCTTTCATCAAGATACACTATTGGCTTACCGAGGAGCTTATAGCGCCTTATTTTTTCTTGAAATAAGCTGCGCTGTTCTTCGTCTGCTTTTGGGTGTTGCAGTGTTTTTTTTATACGTGACACCAAGTCGTTTTAGAGTATTAAATATTGCGCCAACGCTAACATTAAAGCGTTTGGCACGTTCGTAAATATATGCATCTGGATGCAGTTGAACATCCTCTCTTAGACTGTCCATATTGACCTTTGTTGCAGGCTTATTGCGACTAGTTTGAGGAGCAAGCTTGTTGTTCCACCTAGTCAGCGTAGTTGTTCCTATTTTAAAGCGTTTGGATGTCTGCAAGTAGGTCAGGCCCTCTTGTTTTTTGATGGATAGAACATGTTTCCTGAAGTCTAGAGAGTAAGTCATTTATGACGATGGCAAAGATGTTAAAGCCATTTAATTATAACCGTTTTATAGTGAATTATCTATAATAAGCGTGAAGTCCTTGGGAGTTCATCAGTAAGTCTTCACCTAGGTTTCACTACTACATCAGGGGCGCTTTATGGTATAATATTTCCTCTTTTAGTAGTGTTGAATGTGATTTGTCATTTTTAGCTTTTGGTGAGAACGCTTGCAGTTAGTTTTGTGTTTTTTAGTGGTATTAGTCTGAGGAGCTCGTAATCTTTGTTTTATCCTGTAGTATTGTCAGGAGGCTCGGGGTTGAGGTTGTGGCCTCTGTCTCGTCAAAATTCTCCTAAGCAGTTTATTCCACTGGTCAATGAAAGGAATCTTGTGCAAAACACTTGCCTGCGTTTTAAGGGGCTGAAAGGATTTTCTAATCCTTTAGTTGTCTGTAACGAGACTCAAAGGTTTCAGGTGGCAGAGTCTTTGCGGGAAATCGATGTTTCGCCTGGAAGAATTGTTCTTGAGCCTTTTGCTAAAGATACAGCGCCAGCCGTTGCTTTGGCAGCCTTTGCAATAGCAAAAGATGACCCAGGTGCAATGATGTTGGTGCTTCCTGCCGATCACTATATCGATGATTTTGGTGAAGTATTGAGTAAGTTGAATTGCTTACGAGAGAGCCCTAGGTTTACAAACTACCTGTTTACTTTTGGCATAAGGCCTGAAAGTCCCCATACGGGCTATGGTTATATTCAATGCGGAGAAGAATTAGAGTGTGGTGCATTCTCTGTCAGCTCTTTTATTGAAAAGCCGCAGGAGGAAAAAGCTAAAGAGTACAGCCAGTCTGAACAGTATTATTGGAATTCAGGCATGTTTTTATTTTCGGTAGAAAAATATCTTGAGGAGCTCAAGAAATATTGTCCGAATATCTATACTTCATGCCAGCAAGCTTATGCATCTTCATACCCTGATTTAGATTTTATTCGTATTAAAGATATCGAAGTGTTTGCCCAAACTGAATCTAAGTCTATTGATTATGCGGTGATGGAGCAGTCAGAAGATATTGCGCTATTGCCTTTGAGCAATACAAAATGGTCAGATATTGGTTCATGGGATGCGTTGTTTGATATTCAGTATAAGGATAATCAAGCCAATGTGGTCGATGGTGATGTTATTGAGATTGGCGCGAAGGACTGCTTTTTAAAGTCGCATGACCGCTTGTTGGCGGTTGCCGGTGTTAGTGATTTGGTTGTGGTTGAAACCGCGGATGCAGTGTTGGTTGCGGATCGGCGACATACTCAGGATGTTAAAAAAATAGCATTATCGCTAAAAGAGCGGGGGCGTGAGGAAGCTATTCAGCATCGAAAGCTTTTCTCACCTTGGGGGTATAGCAATGTCTTGGTGAAGGGAAGTACTTTTGCCGTGAAAAAAGTTTATATCAATCCAGGGATGCACACCTCCTTGCATCTACACAAATTGAAAAACAAAACGTTAACCGTGTTAAGTGGTTGTGCAGAAGTTTTGCTTGGTGGTGTTTTACAGCAGTTGGAGGCTGGCGAATCCTTAAATATTCCATCCAATAGCAAACATCGAATTGGCTCTGCCAGTAAGAGTGAGCCTGTTAGGTTGATAGAGATTCATTCTGGTAATATTGTGTCAGAAGAAGATGTTATTAGATTTGCAGACAAGTAGGTATTCAGTGAAAAAAGCATTTATTACAGGTATTACGGGTCAGGATGGCTCTTATTTGGCAGAGCTTTTGCTAGATAAAGGATACGAGGTTCATGGCTTAGTAAGGCGCAGTAGTTTAATCAATACGAGTCGTATTGATCATTTATATCAAGGTCATCAAGGTAATGCACAGCTCCAGCTTCATTATGGCGATATGACGGATTCATTGAATCTTACGCGCTTGATAAAAGATATACAGCCTGATGAAGTATATAATTTAGCAGCAATGAGTCATGTTCATGTGAGTTTTGAAACGCCTGAGTATGTCGCTAATGCCGATGGTATAGGGACCTTGCGGATTCTTGAGGCGATTCGTATTTTGGGGTTAGAGCAGAAAACTAAAGTTTATCAAGCTTCTACTTCAGAGCTATATGGCAAAGTTCGAGAGATTCCACAAACAGAAACAACACCATTTTATCCTCGTTCTCCTTATGCAGTTGCCAAAATGTATGCTTACTGGATAACAGTTAATTATCGCGAAGCTTACGATATTTTTGCATGCAATGGCATTTTGTTTAACCATGAATCTCCCGTGCGCGGTGAAACATTTGTTACACGAAAAATTACTCGGGCAGCAGCAAAAATAGCACTGGGGCTTCAAGATAAATTATATTTAGGCAATCTCAACTCCAAGCGTGACTGGGGACATGCTAAAGACTATGTTGAAATGATGTGGTTAATTTTACAAACTGATCAAGCGGAAGACTGGGTAATGGCAACTGGTGTCACAACCGAAGTCAGAGAGTTTGTTCGCATGGCTTTTATGGAGTTAGGTATAGAGCTAGAGTTTAAGGGGCAAGGTGTCGATGAAATAGCAGTTGTGAAACAATGTCATAATGCAGATTATCAATTGCCTTATGGTCAGGAAGTTGTTGCTGTAGATTCGCGCTACTTCCGGCCAACAGAAGTAGATCTGCTGATTGGTGACCCCAGTAAGGCTCATCAAAAACTAAACTGGAGGCCCCGATATGATTTGCAAGGCTTAGTGAGTAGTATGATGGCGGCAGATATCAAGTTAATGCAGCGCGACAAGTTTTTAATAGATAATGGCTACCCAGTCAGTAAAGAATTAGAGAGTTAAACCATGAAATTTAGTTGTAGTGTTACCGTAGGAGATAAGTTGATTTCAGCAGCTTCTCCTACATTCATTATTGCTGAGGCAGGTGTTAACCACGGCGGAGACATTAATCTTGCAAAGAAATTAGTCAATGTTGCTGCTGAGGCTGGTGCTGATGCGGTTAAGTTTCAGGCATTCAAAACGGAGTCTTTGATTCTAAGTGATGTTGAAAAAGCACCGTATCAACGGGCAACAACTAATGCTAGCGAATCTCAATTTAATATGTTGAAGAAGTTGGAAATTAGCCAAGAACAGACGCTGGAATTAAAAAACTATTGCGAACAGAAAAAGATTTTGTTTTTAACTACGCCATTCGATGAGCCAAGTTTGGACAGCCTTGATGATTTAGACCTTCCTGCGTATAAAGTGGCATCAACAGATATAACAAACCTTCCGTTTCTACAAAAAATTGCTCAGAAAAAGAAACCAATTTTTCTATCTACTGGGATGAGTTATTTTTCGGAAGTGGAAAAAGCACTAGCTGCTATTGCCCCTATTAATGATCAAGTTGTTTTGTTGCAATGCACGGCAAATTATCCTATAGAGGATGATGAAGCAAACTTGTCAGTATTAAACACCTATCAGCAGCATTTTGATATGTTGCTTGGTTATTCAGATCATACTCGAGGTTTAGGTGCTTCACCTTTTGCAATTCCCATGGGGGCTAAAGTTGTAGAAAAACACTTTACTCTGGATGGCTCACTTGAAGGCCCTGATCATAGTGCATCATTATTGCCGCATGAGTTGAAAGATTACGTTGCATTGGTTAGGAAAGTTGATCGCTTTATGGGGTCTTCCATTAAAATGCCAACTTTATCAGAGCTTAAGACACGTCAATCTTTGCAGAAATGTTTGGTTGCCAGGGAGCCTATTGCTAAAGGTGAGGCTTTCTCTACGCAAAACTTGATTGCCATGCGCACAGGTGGTGAGGGTTTATCTCCAATATATTTTGATGAGGTTGTTGGTCAAATTGCATCAAAAGATTTTAATCAACATGAGATTATTAGCTTGTGAATAAACTTGCTGTTATTGGAGTAGGTGGACATACTAGGTCCTCTGTTAATTTATTAAATGCTTGTCTGCCATCGTCAAAGTTGTATTTTTTCGATGATGGTTTGCAATGCGAACAGTATCAAGATGATTTTGAGGTTTCAGGTGGTACGGATTTAGTAGATAGTAGTTGCCAAGTTTTCCTCTCCATCGGTGATAATAATAAGCGAGAGCATTATTTTAAGCGGTTTTCTGCACAGCTATTGGAAAAAAGCCTTCAACACCCCAAAAGTTTCTGTGAAATTGGGGTAAGTTTGGGGGTGGCGAACCAGTTATTTGCATTTTCTTATATTAACTCTGGTTGTCATATTGGCGATAATAATATTATTAATAGTGGAGCGATTGTTGAACACGAGACAACGATAGGTAATCACAACCACATTTCTGTAGGCGCTAAGCTATGCGGTCGAGTTACTGTTGGTAATAACTGCTTTATCGGTGCCGGAGCGGTGATTAAAGATCGAATGAAAATCGCCAATCATGTGGTGGTCGGGGCTGGGGCAGTCATTGTTGCTGATATAGTGGAACCAGGTACGTATGTTGGCATGCCAGCGAGGAAATTAAAATGATTTGTGTGTCAACAGGTTGTGTTAAAGCGGACAAAATAAAAGATAGCGTGCAGCAATTAGTTGATGCTGGTTTTAGAAATATAGAGCTCTCTGGAGGAACAAAATTATATGATGGCTTTGCTGATGATCTTTTACAGCTGAAAGAAAAGTATGATTTAAACTATTTATGTCATAATTATTTTCCGCCACCTCCCGAGCCTTTTGTATTAAATTTAGCGTCGTTGGATGAGCATATCTTTAATCTGAGTTTCGAGCATTGTAAGTCAGCGATTGATTTATCAAAGCAGTTAGGCGCAAAAAAGTATGGGTTACATGCTGGGTTTTTTCTTGATATCCAAGTGCGAGAAATTGGCAAAGCAATTACCAGTAAAACCATTTTTGATGCTAACTTAGCGGTCGATCAATTCTGCCGAGGCTTTGCTGGCCTACAAGATTACGCTGATGGTGTGGAGCTGTATGTAGAAAATAATGTTTTTTCGCATACCAATGCCAGAAATTATGGTCGTAATGTTTTTATGTTAACTTGCTACGACGAGTATCAGATGCTTAAAAAGCGCTTAGACTTTAATTTGCTGGTTGATGTGGCGCATTTGAAGGTAAGTACAAACAGTTTGGGGCTAGAGTTTTCCTCAGAACTTCAGGGTATGCTAGCGCATAGTGATTATATTCATATTAGCGATAACGATGGTTTGCATGACTTAAATCATGCCTTGCAGAAAGGCTCAGAGTTATTTAATTTATTATCAGAAGCTAATCTTGAAAATAAGGATTTCACCTTAGAGGTTTACTCTGGATTGGAAGCATTGCAGGAATCTTATGCAGCTTTAACGGAGGCTATTGTCCAATGTTAGATATTTTACTGTGTGAGAGTGCTCAAAGCTTGCTGTCTGCTATGCAACTGATCAATGAAAATGGCAAGGGAATGGTTTTTGTTGTTGATCATGAGCGTGCTTTGTTGGGTGTATTAACTGATGGCGATATTCGCCGGGCACTTTTAGATGGTAAACAACTAGGTAGTACGGTTGTTGATGTATTAAATCCAAATTACGTGTTTTCCTACCAATGTGAGAGTTATGAGCAGATGGTAGAGAAAATGGTAGATGGCATTGATGTAATGCCAGTCGTTTCAGATGAAAAACAAGTTGTCGATTTTTTTGAATATAAAAAATCCATTCATCTTCCTATTGCATCACCTAACCTGAACGGAAACGAGTTTAAATATTTAACGGATGCATTTTTAAGCACATGGATTTCCAGTAGCGGCAGCTATATTAAGCGTTTTGAGCAAAACTTTGCGGCATATTCTGATTGTGAGTTTGGAGTTGCAGTGTCCAATGGAACAGTGGCTTTACACTTGGCTTTGGTGGCTCTAGGTCTGGGTCCTGGTGATGAGGTGATTATTCCTGATTTAACCTTTGCTGCGACAATCAACGCAGTGCTGCATGCTGGGGCAACTCCAGTTATTGTTGATGTTGAGCAAGATAGCTGGTGTATTTGTCCCCAAGCTATTAAAGTAGCTATTACCAGCAAGACTAAGGCAATTATTCCAGTACATCTTTATGGTCAGCCATGCGATATGGGTTCGATCATGCATATTGCACAGCAGCATCAATTGAAGGTAATCGAGGATTGTGCTGAGGCCCATGGTGCACAATATGATGGTAAAAAAGTAGGTAGCTTTGGTGATATTGGGTGCTTTTCGTTTTATGGGAATAAGGTGATTACAACAGGTGAGGGGGGAATGTGTGTCACTTCCTGTCCAAAATTATTAGAGAAGATGCGCCTGTACCGTGATCATGGCATGAGCAAAGAAAAGCGCTACTGGCATGAAGTTGTTGGTTATAATTATCGAATGACCAACTTACAGGCAGCTATTGGCCTTGCTCAGCTAGAGCGTATTGATAATATTCACCAAAACCGTTCTACTTATGAAGAACGTTATCGCAGCGCCTTACTAGGGAAGCTGAGCTTTCAATCTCGCTCATTGCCAGCAAGGTCTAAAATTACATGGCTTATTGCAGCCCTAGCTACAACCGCTGAAGAGAAGAAAAGATATCTTGATCAGTTTAAGGCAGTAGGCATAGAAGCACGGCCTTTTTTCTATCCACTGAGTGATATGCCAATTTACCAATCGTATTGTCACAATGAAACCCCAGTAACACATGATATTTCAGCGCGTGGACTGAATCTACCCGCTTATGAGTGTCTGCAAGATGTTAAAAGCTTAGAGCAAAACTTAAAGGAATTTTATCGTGCATCAGAATAAAAAAATCCTCGCAGTTATTCCTGCTCGAGGTGGCAGTAAAGGGCTGCCTGGAAAAAATATCAAACCATTATGTGGCAAGCCCTTAATTGCGTGGAGCATTGAGGCGGGTCTTAACTCAGAATATATCGATGAGGTGATGGTTACTACAGATAGTGAGAATATTGTTGATGTGGCAAAAGGCTATGGTGCACATGTTCCATTTATCCGCCCTGAATACTTAGCTACAGATACTGCAACCACCTTTGATGTGGTAAAACATGCGATTGAATTTTATCAAACAGAATTGAATCAGTATTTTGATTATGTGGTGCTGTTAGAGCCAACTTCGCCTTTGCGTCGATCAACTGACATCGATCAGGCTTTTGAGTTGATGGTATCGCAAGAGCATAAGGCATTGGTAGGTGTTTGTCAGGCAGAGGCCATTCACCCAGATTTTATGGTAGAAAAAAACGCAGGAACAGGCTGCCTAGTTCCGTATACTGACAATGCATTCAAGGTGCTGCGTCGCCAAGATGTTAAACCACTTTATTTTTTTGAGGGTAGTGTTTATATCTCTGAAATAGATTTGTTTTTAAAGCGGCGGGGCTTTTACCATAACCAAACGATGGGTTATGAAGTTGAAAAGTGGCAGTCTTTAGAGATTGATGATATGGATGATTTTGTAATGGTTGAAGCGATGATGAAGCATAAGGGGTTTGTCTAATGAATTATCAAGGTCGTCTTTTAAATGTAATTCCTGGCGGTGCGCATACTTATTCTCGTGGTTTTGACCAATACCCTGAGAATGCGCCGCAAATTTTGGATAAAGGCAATGGTGCCTATGTATATGATCCAAAAGGTCGAGAATTTTTGGATTATGGTATGGCACTGCGCGCAGTAAACTTAGGTTATGCAAATGAGCAGGTGAATCAAGCAGCTATTGCACAGATAGAGAAAGGTAATAACCTAACTCGCCCCAGTATGGTAGAGCTTGAAGCAGCTGAGTTGCTAGTGGACTTAATAGATTCTGTCGATATGGTGAAATTTACTAAAAATGGCTCAACTGCAACAACTGCAGCAATTAAGTTGGCGCGTGCATATACAGGTCGAGAAATGGTTGTCCGTTGCCATGATCACCCATTTTTTAGTTATGACGACTGGTTTATTGGCTCGACGCCAATCCAAAAAGGAGTGCTGGAAAAAGATATCACAACGACAAAAGTATTCTCGTATAACGATTTGCAGAGTCTAGAGGCATTATTTGATCAATGCCCCAACAAAATCGCAGCCGTTATTTTAGAGCCGTCAGTTACTGAGCATCCAAAAGACCAATTTTTGCATAAGGTTAAAGAACTATGCCATAAAAATGGTGCTGTTTTTATTTTGGATGAAATGATTACAGGTTTTCGTTGGCACCTAAAAGGCGCGCAACATTATTATGATATAGAGTCTGACCTGTGTACTTTTGGTAAGGCAATGGCTAATGGTTTTTCTGTTGCTGCTGTTGCTGGAAAGCGTGAAATTATGGAGCTAGGTAGTATTGAGTTTGAAGGGCGTGAACGAGTGTTTTTGCTTTCAACTACTCATGGCGCAGAAATGTGTGGTTTAGGTGCTTTTATTAAAACCATGGAAATTTTACAAGAGGGTAAAGTTATTCCGCATTTGTGGAAATATGGAGGACAGTTAATCGAGTTAATGAATGCTTGTGCGAGGGAGCATGGCTTAGGGCAAAGTTTCCATGCGGGTGGTATTGCTTGTAGTCCTTATTATATAACGCGAAATGAAGCCGGTGATAACTGTTTGGGTTTGCGCACATTGTTTTCACAAGAAATGATTAAAGCCAATGTCTTGATGCCATGGATTGCGCTTTCTTTCAGTCATGGTGAGCGAGAGTTGGAGCTGACTAAGGCGGCTTTGCACAAAGTGTTCCCCATCTATAAAAAAGCTTTAACAGAGGGCTATGAATCGTATTTGATTGGCGATACTATTCGTCCGGTCTTTAGAAAGTTTAATTGAGGTAAAAGTAATTATGTTGCGTCGATGTGAAAAGTGTTTGCTGCCAGAAACCTATGAAACCATTGAGTTTGATAGTAATGGTGTTTGCAATATATGTCGCTCTGCTGAGCATAAGAAAAATATTGACTGGGATGCGCGCAAAAAATTACTCGACGACTTAATTGAAAAGCATAGGGGCCAATATGATTATGATTGTATTGTGCCATTTAGTGGTGGTAAGGATAGCACTTTTCAGCTCTATTACCTGATGAAAGAATATAAGTTAAAGCCCTTGGTTGTGCGTTTTAATCACGGTTTTATGCGTCCGACAATTGAGAAAAATAATGAGCGGACATTTAAAAGGCTTGGGGTTGATGTTATTGAGTTTACGCCTAACTGGCATGTGGTTAAGCGCTTGATGAAAGAGGCATTTATCCGCAAAACGGACTTTTGTTGGCATTGCCATACGGGGATTTATTCCTACCCACTGCAGTTAGGGATTAAATTTAATGTGCCACTGATTTTTTATGGCGAGCCGTTGGCTGAATTTTCTGCCTATTATGACTATCTCAATGATGCGATGGATTATGAAGATGAGCGTAAATTTAACTTAGTGAGAAACTTGGGTATATCCGCCGATGACATGTATGGCATGATTAATAGTGAAGAACATCCTATTGACCGTCGTGACTTGATGCCCTACACCTACCCAAGTCGTAAGGATATTCGTCGTGTTAAATTATTGCCGTTAACATTGGGCAGTTTTATTCCCTGGGACCACGTGGAACAAACCAAAGTTATTATGCGTGAGTTGGGTTGGAAATCTGACGAATTAGAAGGTGTGCCAACAGGTTGTAACAGTAGTTGTGAAAAAATAGAATGTTTTATGCAAGGCCCAAGAGATTATATTAAGTTTACTAAGCGTGGTTACTCTCGAGTTTCGCAGATTGCGGCATTTGATATTCGGAATGACCGGATGACAACAGAAACAGCAAAAGAGCTCGTTAAAAAAGAAGGCAAGCGCCCGCCATCTTTAGATATTCTGCTAGAGTATTTAGAGATGACCGAGGAAGAGTTTAATAAAATTCTAAAAGAACATCAGATTGCACCTTATGAACATGACTTCAGTAAAACAGAAGATGCCGAAAAATTATGGGACTTTGCACAGTGGTATCGAGAGCAAAATAAATGACTATAGGTTTGCTAGACTATGGCATGGGTAATATTGCATCTGTCGTTAACGTCTTAGAATATCTTGGGTTCGATTATGAGGTGGTCGACCAGGCGGCACAATTAGATGGTATAGAAAAATTGATTGTACCAGGTGTCGGTGCGTTTGGTGTTGCGATGAATAACCTAAAAGAAAAAGGCTTAGACCAGGCTATTCTGAGGCATGTTGAGCAAGGGCGTGATTATTTAGGTATTTGCTTGGGCATGCAGCTTTTGGCAACAAAAGGCTATGAGCACGGAGAACATGATGGGCTTGATATTATATCTGGTGAGGTTAAGCCACTGGAGGTTGTGCCACTTGCTGTTCCACATGTTGGCTGGAATGATATGCGCTTAATATGTGACCATCCTGTGGTTGGCAAAAATTTAGATGGATCAGACGTTTATTTTGTTCATTCTTACCATTTTGTACCGCAAGACAATTCCTCGGTAGTTACCGTTACCGGTTATGGTAATGAATTCATTTCAACGGTAGCTAAAGGCAATGTATTGGGTGTGCAGTTCCACCCTGAGAAAAGCCATGAGGCGGGCTTATCCATTATAGAGAATTTTTGTGAGGGTGAGTAAGGGTCTATGTTGAAGAAGCGAATTATTCCAATTTTGCTATTAAAGCAGGGGCGAATGGTTAAAGGCAAATTATTTAGTCAGTATCGAGATACAGGTGACCCGGTTTCGCAAGCAAGAATCTACAATTCGCATAATGTCGATGAATTGGTTTTTTTAGATATAGAAGCGACAGCTAAAAACAGTGAGTTTGATCATCATCTAATAGAGAAAGTCGCAAAAGAATGTTTTATTCCTTTAACTGTTGGTGGCGGTATAAAAACTCTGGAGCAGATTAGAAAACTACTTCAGTCAGGTGCTGACAAAGTAGTGATTACTTCAGCCGCAACCAATAATTATGATTTTATTCAGCAAGCATCAAAGAAGTTTGGCAAACAATGTATAGTTTGTGGTGTTGATGTGAGGCAAGAAAATGGCAGCTATAAAGTTTATTCAGCATCAGGACATGTTTGTGAGTCAGTAAATTTGGATGTCCATGTGCGACAACTCGAAGCTCATGGTGCAGGTGAAATTTTATTGACTTCAATAGATCATGACGGCACTAAGCAAGGCTATGATATTGCATTGCTAACAGAAATGGCTGCTCAGGTGAGGATACCGGTGATTATTTCTGGCGGCGCAGGGAATTTTGACCATTTGTATGCTGCTTTTCAAGCAGGCGCTCATGCGGTAGCTATTGGTAGCTTGTATCATTTTGGTGATAATAATCCCACTCGCGCAGCGGCTTATCTGGCGAGCCGAGGCGTGCCGGTCAAAAGTTTAAAAAAAACTAAGTTAGTCTAATGATTTTTAGTTTAAGCACCGAGCAATTGAAGCTTTATGTGAGAAAACAAATAAGTATTTTTTTCCCCGACAATCTATTGAACAACTCTGACTTTGACTTAGGTTTTAAGCTAGCTCTAGAGCGACTAGAGTTTTGTTTTCGGCATATTAAACGACCTTACTTTTATGATGGTAAAGACTTTCTATTTAATCACTTAAATGGCGACCATTATGCAATGCTTTTGTATCTGCTAAGCCATTGCATCTGGTTAGAAACAAGTAATGAAGGTTTAGCGGCAAAAGTATTTTTGCTTAATAAATATTTGCATGGTATTGACGCTTTTTATAAAGTGAAGTTGCCAGATATTTTTCTATTTGTTCATCCGCTTGGCACCGTGCTAGGTAATGCGCAATATGGTGATTATTTTGTGGTATACCAGAACTGCACTATTGGTTCGAAGCTAGATGGCAAATATCCAACCTTTGGCTCGGGTGTTATGCTATACAGTAAGTCATCGATCATCGGTGACTGCACTATTGGTGATAATGTTATTTTTGGTGCAGGTAGTGCTATCGTTTCAAAAAATATTGAGTGCAATCGAGTTGTTCTTGGCAGTACGCCTTCAGAGCTTGTTAAGCCAAGTCGTTATAATGTTGCTAAAGATATTTTTGGTGCTGATAAATGAAAATCGCACTGATTTCACTTGATCAGCTCTGGGAAGATAAAACTCAAAATCTTAAGCAATGTCGACACTATATAGCTGATGCCGCTGAGTTGGGCGCTGATATGGTGATTTTTCCTGAAATGACCTTAACAGGTTTTTCAATGAATGCAGAAGCTCTTGCTGAGCCTAAAGCTACCAGTGAGACCATTCAGGCTTTTACCAAACTCGCCTTGCAGCATAAGGTTGCTATCGCTTTTGGTGTGATATTGAAAGATCCCCAAGGCATATTTAATAGTTTTTGCATTATTAATAAGTTTGGTCAGTTGCAGGAAATATATTCTAAAATCCACCCATTTTCATTGTTGGGTGAAGACAAAGTTTATACAGCAGGAGATCGACTAGTTGTTATTGAGCTTGATGGTTTTCATATTGGTTTGACCATTTGTTATGATCTCAGATTTCCTGAATTATATTCGGCATTAGCTAAGCGTTGTGATGCAATTATTAATATTGCTAATTGGCCAGAAAAACGAGTTGACCATTGGTTAAGCCTTTTAAAAGCTCGTGCAATTGAAAACCAAAAGTACATTATTGGCGTCAATCGTACTGGCACTGATGGTAATGGCTTGAGTTACCAAGAAAGCAGTGTGGCATTTAATGCCAATGGCGATTTGTTGCCCTGCGAACAGAGGGAAGACTTGAAGTTGTTTGACATTGATCAATCATGGACAAGTGATTATCAAGAAAAATTTAATACCTTTGTTGATCGGCGTGAGCAATTGTACCAACAATTTTTTGAGTGATTTTTATGACAATGTTAGAAAATAAAGTGATTGTTGTAACTGGTGGGGCTGGATTAATTGGTCAGGCCTTTATTAAAGCAGTTTCTGAGCAAGGTGCAGTTGCCGTAATTGCTGATATCGACGCGCACAGAAACAAGCAAGTTTGTAAAGAATTGTTAGAGCAAAATGCTGAATTGCAGGTCGACGATGTTGTTTTGGATATTACCAGCCAAGAGACTTTAAATAATGCTATAGTTTATTTGGATGGTAAATATGGTCGCATCGATGCTTTGGTTAATAATGCCTACCCGCGTAATAAAGATTACGGCAAAGATTTTTTCAGTGTCGATTACCATAGCTTTACTGAAAATTTGAGTATGAACTTAGGTGGATATTTTTTAACTTCCCAAAGCTTTGCGCAATATTTCAAACACCAAGGTTACGGTAATATTGTTAATGTTGCCTCAATTTATGGTGTTATTGCGCCAAAGTTTGAAATTTATCAAGGCACTCCAATGACGATGCCCGTTGAATATGCGGCGATTAAAGCCGGCGTTATTCATTTGACTAAGTATATGGCTAAGTACTTTAAGAGCTTGAATATTCGCGTTAATGCCATTAGTCCAGGCGGGGTGGAGAATGGACAACCAGCTGAATTTATTGAGGCTTATAATAAGGAGTGTTTAAGCAAAGGCATGCTGCAGGCTGATGATTTAACCGGAACTTTATTGTATTTGCTAAGCGGTGCGAGCCAGTTTGTAAATGGTCAGAATATGATAGTCGATGATGGTTTTGTTTTGTCGTAAAGTATTTACTAGCAAGATGATGAATAAGTCCAGATAGATTTTGATATAGTTTCTGAGTACAATTCACTTCAAATATATTCATTGCACAGTAATAGTCTAGGGTTAGTGTAGGGGTATGGTGTTTTTTTATTGCGGGCGGGTTTGATATCAAAAAGACAACGAACTTAATTTTTCAATTAGATCAGCTGCCAGATATCTATACTCAGGGCTTACACTATAATGGAATGTTTTTTCCTTTTTGGGCATTGCTGCGTGAGACACTATTTGTTTTTCTAGAAGGGAGGCAGGGCTGTGTTATTTCTGAGCGGAGATTAAAGCGCAGAAAGTCGCCTTTGAAATTAGGTTGGTTTATTTCTGCCTATAGATCGAGACCTAAAAAGAAAATGGACCTGGATTTTTTATTTTTGCCCGTCCGTTCAGGTAATATCCATACAGATGGTGGGGTAAAAAATATTTTTCATAGTGACTTTGCACACCATATAGCTAGCAAAGGGTATAGTGTTGGGCTGTGTGAAATGCCGACATCAGACTCATCTTATCAGCTTTATGCAAGTTCACTACCAGCATTTTGCTCAGATTATATTGCTATTACGTCGGTATTAAAGACGATATTTAAAAAAGCGTCATATGATATTAGACAGGTGGAATCTTTTTTAGTTAATTTGCATCAGTATATCGTTGAACAAGGGTTAGTTGACCTTTGCTATGAAGATTTGAAATCATTGCTCCTAAGAGAGATTAAGCGTTTACCTTTGGCAATGGCGTTTTATGATAGCCTTTTTAAATACTTTCAGCCAAAGTTTGTCGTTGCTCATTGCATTGCTTATGGAATGGCAACTAATCTTGCTCTTGTTAATGTAGCGAGAAATAAGGGTATTAAGCTTATAGAGAACCAGCATGGTTATGTTGGTAGCGATCATATTGCATATGTTCACAGTCCGCGTAATCATTCCTTGCCTGATTATTTTTGGTTGTACGGTGAATTCTGGACTCGGGATTTGAATTTGACTGGCGTTAGTTTGAGTGTGATTGGTAGCCCAGCCTTTTCAAAAGCATTAGAATCTGCAGAAATGCAAAGGTTGTGCTATGATTTTTTATTTATTACTGATTCGTCTCAGCCAGAGCTAACTATGCAGTTACTTAATGAGCTGGTCACCCTTTTTCCACGGAGTAAGGTTTTATTTAGACCACACCCTTCAGAGATGCATATAGTTAAAAACCTGTATCTACAGGCTTTTGAACTATCGGCAGTTTCGATAGACTTGGATCGAAATATTTACCATTCAATTGCAAAAAGTAGAAAAATCATTATTTGTGGCAATTATATTTCTACAGTAGCCTATGAAGCACTAGGTTTTGGCAAGCAAGTTTTTGTACTAGCAAGTAACCTCAATGATATTGCTAGGGTGTCGGGAGAAGGTATTAAAGTTAAGGTAATTGATATTTCAAGTGGTCTTAGCAGTAGTGAGCTTTCTGCAAGCTTTCAAAGTCAGCCATATAGTGCCGGCGGTAATTTTTATGCTAAGAACTGGGAGTATGCATTGGATGCTTTTCTAGAAGGCATAGAGTCATGCTGAGGGTTAATGCATTAAATTTGAATCTTGCCTTTGTTTATGGCTATTTTATGTGCATTACTTTGTATGCTATTACAGGCAATAATTTGTTTTTGATTTTAGAAGTTATTGCTTTGTTGTCCTTTTTGGTTGGTTTTTCTAAAAAAGTCTACGTTGACAGCCTGTTTATATGTGCAATCTTAGGTGTTTTAATCGCTGTTTTAAATGTCTGGCGATATGATGATTATACTCAGCCAGTTTTTCCTGTTTTATTTTTTGCGAATCTTTTAATTGCCCAACAGCTATTTCGAGGCTTTTCTCTCCCTGCGCTAAAGCAGTTAGCTTTTGCCATTTGCACTACTTTTATCATAATGACTTTAATCTATATTTTTTTTATATCCAGTCAAAAAATTTGGTTAAATCCTTTTTTGCTGTCACATTTTGTTGACGGTAGTAGGAATGAGGTGGGAGGAATTTTAATTTTAACTCAGAGCTTTTATGCTTTATTGCATTACCGTGTATATAAAAAATTACCTGTTTATTCAATTATTATTACTTTGCTCCTGTGTTTTTTGGCATATGGTCGGAGTAGTTTAGGCTTGGCTTTTGTATTGTTTTTGTTGGCAGTATTATTGTTATACAAACGACAGACTTTCCGTGTTAAGGTCATTTTGGCTGTTGTTGTAATTGTTGGGCTTGGTGTCGGCATGCCTGTTTTTTTCTCATATATCCTAGATGCAATCAGTCATAGCAACTTCCATGAAGGTCTACAGACCCCTCGCTACCACATCTGGTCTGGTTATTTCGATATGAGTCAGTGGCATATATCAGACTTTATTTTTGGACATCCATATACAGCATTGATTAATTCCTTCCATCATAATCCTCACAATTCTTTTATTAGAGGTTTCCATTACATGGGGCTGCCTTTCATTTTGTTGTGTTTGCTGTTGTTTATTCGTGTGTCTTCTCGGTTGAAATTGGTTGAGCTAATATTATTTTTGATTGTAATGGCAAGGCTAGCTTTTGATACACTGTCTTTTCCAGGATTTTATGATTTTATGATTTTTAGTTTTTATTATATCACTTTTATCCAATCTAAAGGCGTTGATGAGACATTAGATAAGCGATATTCTCATCAAATACGCTGTGTTTAAGGAATCTTATGTGCGGCATATTCGGTCAAATTTCAACTTCTGGCATCAATCAAGATAAATTAAAAACACTAGTTGTTCATGCTGAGCAGCGTGGTATGGACTCTAGTGGTTTGATTTTTGATCATGCTGGCAGCTATAAAATTGCACGTGCAGACTACTCTATTGAGAAGCTGCTAAAAAAAACCAAGCTTGGCAATGCGAAAGTCGTATTTGGGCATAGCAGGCTAATTACCAATGGGCTGGCAGATAATCAGCCAGTTGTTCATGGGCAAATTGCGGCTGTACATAATGGCATTATTGTGAATGCTGATGACATTTGGCAGCAGCTAGACGTTAAGCGCCAGCAGAAAATTGATTCGGAAGTCATTGTTGGTATTGCTGAGCAGCATTTAGTTGATGGTGGTTCTGAAGCTGATCTAGCAGAGAAAATTTTAGGTTTATGCAAAGGTGTTGTTGCCTGTGCACTATTATTACCTAACCTGGGTAAACTACTATTGTTTTCCAATAATGGTAGCTTATATTTGGGGCAGAGTGAGGGTGACTGGTATTTTTCTTCAGAAAGTTATCCTTTAACTCAAATTAATTGCCAAGCTATTGAGCAAGTTAAGACTGTAAAAATATTGGATATTCCAAAGGCCAATAAAGACTTTGATATTGTCGACTATAAATCTCGTCAGCAAGACTTAATTCCCGAACTTCTATTTAATAAGGAAGAAGAGGCAATATTGGTTTATCCTCAGCCAGAGCTAAAACGCTGTACGCGTTGCATCTTGCCAGAGACCATGCCTTATATTCATTTTGATGAAGAAGGCGTTTGTAATTATTGCCATCATTACACTCCGCGTAATAACCCTAAACCCAAAGAAGAATTGTTTGAGTTGGTAGAACCTTATCGACGAGCAAATAGCAATGATTGTATTGTGCCGTTTTCAGGTGGGCGTGATAGTTGCTATGGCTTACATTTAATTGTCAACGAGCTCAAAATGAAGCCGGTAACCTATACCTATGATTGGGGTATGGTGACAGATTTAGGTCGACGCAATATCAGTCGGATGTGCGCACAGTTGGGCGTTGAAAATATTATTGTTGCTGCCGATATTGGCAAAAAACGTCGCAATATTGCGATGAATCTTAAGGCATGGTTGAAGTCGCCTCACCTTGGGATGATTAGTATTTTAACCGCAGGCGATAAACACTTTTTTCGTTATGTTGAAGAAGTGAAAAAACAAACGGGTATTGACATCAATTTGTGGGGTGTTAATCCGCTGGAAGTAACTCACTTTAAAGCGGGTTTTTTAGGTATTAAGCCTTACTTTGAGGAAGAGAAAGTTTACAGTCATGGTATTGCTAAACAATTGCGCTATCAAAGTAAGCGCTTCAAAGCGATGTTGCAAAGCCCTGGTTATTTTAATCGCTCTTTGTGGGATACCTTATCTGGAGAGTACTACCGCAGTTTTACCGAGAAAAAAGACTACTTCCATATTTTTGATTATTGGCGTTGGGATGAGAAAGTTATTGACGACACGTTACTCGGTGAATATGATTGGGAAAAAGCGGTAGATACTAGCACCACTTGGCGCATTGGCGATGGTACCGCTGCGTTTTATAATTATGTTTATTACACTGTCGCTGGGTTTACAGAGCATGACACCTTTAGAAGTAACCAAATCCGCGAAGGGCAAATGACGCGTGAGGAAGCTTTGAAATTGGTGGCTGATGAAAATCAACCGCGATATGCCAATATTCGTTGGTACTTAGATGCATTAGGCATGGACTTTAAGCAGGTGATCGATGTGGTCAATCGTATTCCACGCTTGTATCAGGAGTCGTAATTGAATATTTTGTGCATTTCAAAATATGCCAGTTTGCCAAAGTATGGCACGATGGCGCGACTGTTTTATCTAACCAAAGAGTTTGTTAAGCAGGGCCATAATGCAACTTTAATTACTTCTGATGCCAATCACTTTTGCCAGTTTCCAAGCACTGATAAAACCTACAATTTTGAGCAGGTAGACAATGTTCCCGTTTATTGGCTGAAAACTAAGAAATATCAAAAAACGGCTTCTATATCAAGAATTCTGAGCTGGCTTGATTTTGAGTGGAAACTATTTAGGTTTTCTAGGAAAAAGCTTGAGAAACCTGATGTGGTTATTGTTTCATCGCTGTCTATTTTTACTGTCTTCTATGGTCATTATTTAAAGCGTAAATATAAGGCCAAGTTGGTGTTTGAGGTTCGTGATATCTGGCCGTTAACCATGACTGAAGAGGGTGGGTTCTCAAAATGGCACCCATTGGTTTTGTTGATAGGTTGGATAGAAAAATTTGCTTATAAGAAAGCGGATTTAATTGTTGGCACTATGCCAAAACTCGATCAGCATGTGCGCAATATGTTAGGCTATGAGCGCCCTTTTTTTTGTTCGCCACTAGGGTTTGATCGAGAAAGTCGAGCTGGTAATGCCTTTACTGTAAATGACGATGCCTTTGCAAATGTTTTACCAAAAGGTAAGCTGATTGTTGGCTATACCGGTAGTATGGGTATTACTAACGCCTTAGAGCCGTTTGTTCAAACAATTAAATTGCTTAAAGATGACCAGGGTATTCACTTTGCGCTATTAGGTGGTGGTGCTTTGGAAAACCAATTTGAAGCTGAACTTGCAGAGTGTTCTAATGTCATTTTTTTGGGACGAGTGCCCCAGGAGCAAGTTGCTTGTTTTTTAGATCATTGCGATTTGGTCTATCTATCTGTGCATCATTCAAAAGTTTGGGATTATGGTCAGTCCATGAATAAAGTGGTTGAGTATATGCTGACGGCAAAACCCATTATTGCCAGCTATGCCGGGTATCCTTCAATGATTAATGAGGCTGTGTGTGGTGAATTTATTGATAGTTCAGAGCCAGAGGTGATTAAAAAAGAGTTGCTCAAGTTCGCTGCGTTAACCGCTGAGCAACGAAAGGCAGTTGGCGAAAAGGGCCGACAATGGATTTTGCAACACCGCTCCTATGAAGCTTTGGCTAATCAATATTTAAATAGGCTAGATAGACTGCTTAAAGGTGTTTCATGATCAAGCGCCTATTCGACCTATTATTATCTTCGCTCTTGCTAATTGTATTTTCGCCTTTAATATTATTATTGCTAATTTTGGTGCGCACCAAATTGGGCTCACCGGTTTTATTTAAACAACAACGCCCAGGTAAAAACGAAGAGATTTTTACTATCTATAAACTACGTACAATGACCGATCAGCGTGATCAGCAAGGCGAATTATTACCCGATAAGCAGCGGTTAATCTCTTTTGGTCGTTTTTTGCGTAGTGCTAGCTTAGATGAGCTGCCACAGTTATTGAATGTATTGAAAGGTGATATGAGTTTTGTTGGGCCGCGTGCGCTATTAGTTGAGTATCTACCTTTGTATAATGTAGAGCAAAAAAAACGACATCAAGTTAGACCGGGAATTACTGGTTGGGCTCAAGTGAACGGTCGCAACGCCATCAGTTGGCAAGAGAAATTCAAGCTAGATGTATGGTATGTTGAGCACCAGTCTTTCTGGTTAGATATAAAAATTTTGTGGATGACTTTTTTGAAGGTGCTAAAACGTTCGGATATCAACCAGCAAGGTGAAGCGACGATGGAAAAGTTTCGAGGGAATCACCAATCTTCTAAGGAAAACCAAGAAAATGCCTGATAATAAAAATATTGCTGTTATCGGTGCAGGAGGTCATGCCAAGGTTGTGCTTGATATTTTAAAGGCACACAAGTATTCGGTTACTGTTTTTGATGATGACGTCAGTAAGCAAGGGCAATTGGTATTAGGCTCAGAGATTCAACCTTTTGGTGAATTTTCTGTGAAGTCATGTGAGAGCATTATTATTGCAATTGGCGACAATAAAACTAGAAAAGCTAAGTTTGGCCAGTTACAGCCACAATGTTCGGCCGCGGTTACTATGTCAAGCTCTTCTTTAGTATCTAAATATGCAACGGTATGGCCAGGTAGTGTGATTTTTCCTGGCGCTATTATTAATGCAGACTCTGTAATAGGTGAAAATGTCATTATTAATACTGCAGCAATTATTGAGCACGATTGTGTCATTGGTAACCATGCCCATATTGCACCAAACACGACACTTTGTGGTGGTGTAAAAGTTGGTGAGGGTGCATTGGTTGGTGCTGGTGTTGTGGTATTGCCTGGAGTTTCTATTGGTGCTTGGGCGACAGTCGGCTCAGGCGCAGTTGTCACAAAAGATATTGATGCAGGGGTTACTGTAGTTGGTAATCCTGCTAGGAGAATTTAAGGCTAACTTATGAATTTAACATCCCCATGGCCCCACTTTGCAGAAGATGAAATTTCAGCCGTTGAGCAAGTATTAAAATCCGGCAAAGTCAATTATTGGACCGGCGAGCAAGGCCGCTTATTTGAAAACGAGTTTGCTGAGTGTGTTGGCGCCAAACATGCGGTTGCAATGTCTAATGGCACAGTCACCATTGAAGCTGCCTTACGAGTTTTGGGCATTAGTCCTGGTGATGAAGTGATTGTGCCTTGCAAAACGTTTGTTGCCACAGCTAGTGCCGTATTGATGTGTGGCGCTACGCCAATATTCGCTGATGTGGACCTAGATTCACAAAATATCACAGTTGATACGATTAAAGAGAAATTAACAAAAAAAACTAAAGCAGTTATTCCAGTGCACTTCAACGGTTGGCCATGTGAAATGGATAAAATTATGGATCTGGCGAAAAGTCATAATCTATTTGTTATTGAAGATTGTGCGCAGGCCCATGGTGCGGAATATCAAGGTAGAAAAATTGGTTCTTGGGGGCATATTGCCTCGTTCTCCTTTTGCCAAGATAAGATTATGACCACGGGTGGTGAGGGTGGCATGGTAACCACCAATGATACTGCTTTATGGCAAAAACTATGGGCAGTCAAAGATCATGGTAAAAACTATGATACCGTTTATCATAAGCAACACCCCTTAGGCTTTCGTTGGCTGCATGAAGCGGTAGGAACTAATTGGCGGATGACGGAAATGCAAGCTGCGATTGGGCGTTGCCAGCTCAAGAAATTGCCTGATTGGTTAGTACAGCGAGCCAAATTAGCGCAGATGTTTTCAGAAGGTCTAGCTAAAATTGACTGTTTCAAAGTTATGGATCTAAAGCAATCTGATATCAAGCATGCAAATTATAAATACTATACGCAGGTTGACCTATCTAAGCTAAAGCAAGGCTGGAGCCGAGATCGATTAATGGCTGAGCTAGTTAATCGTGGTATCCCATGCTTCTCGGGTAGCTGTTCTGAAATTTACCAAGAAAAAGTCTTTACTGATTTGGGGTTGGAACCAGAGGCAAGATTAAAAAATGCAGCGGAGTTAACTGCAACGTCATTGGTGTTTTTAATTCATCCAACTTTGTGCGAGGAGCAAGTTGCTGCGCAATTAAAAATTATTGCGGAAGTTTGTTTGGGTGCCATGTAATTTTTTCGAGCATTTTAGGCTATAGGCTAAAAAACTCGCGAGTATTTTTGACTATAGGTTAAAATGCTCGTATACTTAAATTATGAGTACTCACAATCGTTATATCTCAAAGCAAATCAAAAAAGATCTCGGAAAGAAAATGGTCTTTATTGGTGGTGCGCGTCAGGTTGGCAAGACCACCATGTCTCAAGCCTTGCTGTCTGATAAGCACGGTTATCTCAATTGGGATATTGCAAAAGACCGAGAGCAATTGCTCAAGCATCAGCTTCCTAATGCACCTTTATGGGTGTTTGATGAAATTCATAAGTATCTACAGTGGCGAGATTATATCAAAGGTGTATTTGACGAGTATCGCGATCAAAAGCAAATTCTAGTTACTGGCAGCGCGCGCTTGGATTATTATCGGCGCGGCGGTGATTCTTTGCAGGGGCGTTATTATTATTTGCGGCTTCATCAATTATCAGCTGCTGAGCTTGATATGACAACGACTGATCAGTTGCACGAGCTTTTTACTTTAGGTGGTTTTCCGGAGCCTTTTTTTTCTTCATCGAAAGTGGATGCAAAACGTTGGTCTCGAGCCTATCGCCAGCGCTTGTTGCAAGAAGATGTAGGTTCATTAGAGCAAGTTAAGGATATTTACCAGCTTGAGTTATTGATGCTAAGGTTGCCAGAATTAGTCGGTTCTCCCTTGTCGATTAATAATTTGCGTGAAGATCTTCAGGTGAGTCATAAGGCGGTGAGCCATTGGTTAGATATTTTTGAGCGCCTGTATGCTATCCATCGTGTTGCACCTTTTGGCTCGCCGATATTGCGTGCGGTTAAAAAAGAGCAAAAGCATTATCACTTTGATTGGACTTTGCTAGAAGATCAAGGTGCTCGCTTTGAAAATATGATCGCGATGCATTTGTTAAAATGGGTGCATTATGAGCAAGATACCCAGGCTAGAGATATAGAGCTCAACTACTTCCGAGATGTCGATGGCCGTGAAGTCGATTTTATTATTACAGAAAATGGTCAGCCAATTCATGCGATTGAATGTAAGCTGAGTGATGCTGATACCAGTAAATCTCTGTTATATTTTAAACAGCGATTTCCCGATTGTGAAGCTTGGCAGTTATCAATGGGAGATAAAGATTTTTTGCACCATGGTATTGCAGTGTGTCCTGCGGTTAAGTTTTTGCAGCGGTTGGTGTGAGCTGCTTGGTTTGCTAATTAAGTCATACTATTCATATTCGTATGATGCCTTCGGCTTTAGACGGTTTTTTAATCTTCAACTTAAAATTTACAGAAAAATTTTGCAATTTTGCAGTTGAGGTTCATTTTTGCTCGCTGTTTCACATTGATAGCTTATTGGCGGCCACTGCCTTACACCATGATATGGTTTTGGTCACCCGAAATTTAAAAAATTTTGATATTCCTGGGTTAGAGTTGCTTAATCCTTGGGAGTTATAGCGGATTGATTATATTGAGTCAATTTCATGCAGATCGTCTATAAAACAGAATATACTGAGTTTTTACAGCTCATAGAAAGAACATACTGAGTTTTTTCTTTTTTTTCTCTGGGGTGCTGCTATAATGCCATATAAGAAATGCTCTGAGGTTCTTGTAAATGCTTTCGAGATTGATTGCTCAGTCTATTCAAGAAACACTTGATCGTGGAAAGAATGTTTTGTTGCTTGGGCCAAGGCAGACGGGTAAGACCACGCTCATTGAAAATGTCATTAAGCCTGATCTGCATTATAATTTTGCTAAACAGCAACATCGCCAACAGGCTGAGTCTGACCTGGTTAGGTTTGAGAAGGTGCTAACTTATGCCATTGCTCAGTATTCACAACCCCCTTTAGTTTTTATTGATGAAGTGCAAAAAGTGCCTAGAGTGATGGATATTGTTCAGGTATTGATTGACCAAAAGCGTGCTCAATTTATTCTTACAGGCTCTTCGGCACGAAAGCTTAAGGCTGGCTCGGAGCTAAACTTATTACCAGGTCGCGTTGTGCAATTTACCATGCCGCCGATGCTGATTAGTGAGCTAACTGTGGCAAAAGCTCTGCCAGAACTTGAGAATATGCTGCTCTATGGTTCTTTACCCAATATTATTCAGCAAACTAATCTAGATCACCAAGAGCAAGATTTAATGAGCTATGTTTCTACTTATTTGGAGGAAGAGATTAGAGCAGAAGCATTGGTCCGTAATGTGGGTCATTTTAGTCGTTTTTTACAATTAGCGGCAGGAGAGTCTGGAAAGCAACTTAATTTTTTATCCTTAGCTCAAGATATTGGTATCTCGGACACAACAATTGCTAATTATTATCAAATTCTCGAAGATTGCCTCATTGCGCTTAGAATTGACCCGCTAATTAAGTCAAGCACAAAACGTCGTTTGATTAAGTCGCCTAAGTATCATTTTTTTGATTTGGGTATCCGTCGCAGTTGTGCTAATGAAGGAACACGGCTGCCATCCGCTATATTGGGACAATTATTTGAGCAATTGATTGGCAATGAGCTGGTCTATTTAAGTCAGATACGTGCGCCGTCAGCAAAGATTTATTACTGGCGAGATAGTAATGGTCCGGAAGTTGATTTTGTGCTTGAAATCAACCAGCAGTACATTCCTGTAGAGGTTAAATATACCACTGCACCTAAAACTAAAGATGTGCGTCACCTCCTAACTTTTATTAATGAATATAGCGAGGCTGAGCAAGGGTATCTTATTTGCCGCACGCCAGAACCTTATCAATTCAATGATAAAATTACGGTGCTCCCTTGGCAGCAGGCGAGTAAAATAATGGGCTAAACATTTTTTGTAAACCTTGCTCCAAAGTATAAGGTGGCTGCCAATCAAGCATCTGTTTAATTTTTTCATTGCTGACTAAAAGCTCTGCATTGAGCTTATCAAGTTGCTCTTTTTTTCCAAGACAGGTAAATAATAATGATAATAGCCACACTGGGCACGGCAGTATCTTGGTTTTTAAACCCAAAATTGTAGCCATTATTTTCATTAGTTCATCTGTGGCAAAGCTTTCATTATCAGCCACTAAAAATAACTGTTGATGGCTTTGCTCGGGTTTTTCCACAACAGCCTCAATTGCGGAGATGAGGTTGCCAACATAAACAAAATGGCGTTTTGCATTAAGGCTGGCAAAAGGTAGTGGGATTTGTTTTTTTAAGATATTTTCGAGGGCTTCAAGATTACCTTTAACCCCGGGGCCATACACTAACGGTGGACGAATAATACACCACTGTGTTTCGCTCTCTTTAAAAATATCAGCCAATTCTTGCTCAGCATTGTGTTTGCTAATGGCGTAAGCGCCATGCGGATCCGCTTGCTGTTCTTCTGTAAATGCCATGCCATTAGTCTGTTGGCCGCTAACATGAATAGAGCTGATAAAAACAAACTGACTAGCGTGTTTTTGCTTTGCTAATTTCGCTAATTTCGCTAATTTCTTTGTGCCTTCAGCATTAATGCGCTCAAACTCAGCCTTAGGATTTTTGGCTTGATCATTTAGGATATGCACACGAGCAGCAAGGTGAATCATAACATCATTTTTTTCGATATATTCGGCAAGTCGTTCTGGGTTGGCTATGTCCTCACAGATAACAGCTGAAATCTGATTGGGATATTAATCGGTGAGATTTTTTATCTTATCCTCACTACGCGCAACGGCTTTAATCTGGTATCCAGATTGAGCAAGTTGTTTGCATAGCGCCTGGCCAACAAAACCACTAGCGCCGGTGATGATAATGGTTTTTTTTCATAGTTGCGAGTTTATCATGGCTATCTTGGTTATTGTACGTGATTATATGGCTCATATGCCAGTGTTTTTCTGTGAATTTTGCACAAAATACCCCTGGTGTTTTATGCGTGATTTGCTCATTTAATCCTTGTTTTTTCTGCGTTAACTGCTAGGATATAGTAAAAATATAAGCCAATAGTATGCCATGAAACGTTTTATATTTAAGGCTTTAAAGCAATGGAAAGAGAATGGCCGACGTTTGCCTCTCATGTTGCGAGGGGCTAGACAGGTTGGAAAGTCTTATGTTGTAGAGGCTTTTGCCAAATCAGAATTTCTAGACAATTATTTGGTGATTAATTTTGAACAGCAGCCGGAGTTCAAAAGCTGTTTTGACACGCTGGATCCTAGGAAAATTATAACTAAGCTGGAGTTGCTTGCTGATCAATCAATTGATAGCAATTCGACACTATTGTTTTTGGATGAAATTCAAGAGTGCCCTCAGGCTATTATGGCTTTGCGCTATTTTAAAGAGCAATTGCCTGGTAGTTTTGTGATTGCTGCTGGGTCTTTATTAGAGTTTGCACTAGAGCAAGAAAACTTTCGTATGCCTGTTGGACGCGTGCAGTTTCTATATGTTAAGCCGTTGTCATTTAAAGAGTATCTCTGGAATAACTCAAAAAAACTATATGAGTTTTTAAGCAAGGTTGATTTGGATACCAAATTTGATGCTGAGATTCATCAAAAGTTGCTGGGCTTATTGCATGAATATGCTGTGCTGGGCGGTATGCCTGCAGTTATTGATGAATACATACAGAGCCGATCTTTTAAAAAAGCGCAAGAAATTCAAGCCGTTCTGTTAACGACTTATCAAAATGATTTTGCAAAATATGCTAATGGTTCAGAGCTTAGGTATTTACAAATGATATATCAAAAGGTTCCTGGCTTGGTGAGTCAGCAGTTTAAATACGCGCATATTAGCCGTGATGTGCAATCTCGAGAACTAAAGGTTCCGCTGCAAAAATTGGTTAAGGCGGGCGTTATTCATACAGCTTATGCCTCGCAAGCCAGCGGCTTGCCACTTAATGCATTGATCAATGAGAAAAAATTTAAGCTGCTTTTCCTGGATGTCGGTTTAGTAAAGCGAGCGTCGTATTTAGATGCTGAGTTATTACTTAGCCAAGATATATTATTAGTCAATAAAGGTGCATTGGCGGAGCAGTTAGTTGGTCAAGAATTGCTGGCTTATCAAGATTGGTATAGCTCCTCAGGGTTGTGTTTTTGGGCTCGTGATAAAAAAAATGCCAGTGCTGAAGTTGACTATGTTATTCATATTGGCAATCAAATTGTGCCCATAGAGGTTAAGTCTGGCGCCGGTGGTCGTTTGAAATCATTGCAGGTTTTTCTTGCTGAAAAAAAGCAGTCGCTAGGTGTTAAAATTTCCTCAGATGTTTTCAAGTATGAGGATGGCCTATTAAGTTTGCCGCTGTATCTTATCGGAGAGTTGGAGCGGTTGGTGGACTTGTTATAGATAAGCTTGCCGCTGATTTTTCGGAGTTAGCTCATGCAGCTAGTTTCTAGAATGAGCATATCAAGGTAAAATCACCCCAATTAAAAAAATAGCTTAAAGCACGGCATGCGCAAAAATTTATCAAACCTTTCCAGTTGGGCTGTATTTTTTTATGACCTAGTTTTAGTGCTAGCCAGCTGGCTGCTGGCCTATTATGTGCGTTTTAACTTTGAACATACCGCGTGGCATGGTGCGTTTGATTTAATCCCTTGGGTGCTACTAGTCAATGCTGTGGTATTTAAATTTTATGGCATTGACCGTCAGGTGTGGCGTTTTACCTCGATCTTAGAAGTTTTTTCGATGGTCAAAAGTATTATTATTGCAACCTTGGTACTAGCGGCATTATTGTTTTTATTACAAAAGCTGAATCATGTCCCACGATCCATTTTTGTCTTATACCCCATTTTTTTATTAATTTTGATGGTGGGATCACGAGCATTTGTGCGTTATTGGCGAATTCGTGGGCGAATACTGCGAGGGCAGAGTGAGCAAAAGAGAACTTTAATTATTGGCGGTGGTCGCGGTGCGGATTTATTCTTGCGTGATATTGATCATCTGCGCACTAAGCCTTATCAGTGTGTTGGTATTTTAGATGATAGCAAATCATTGAAAGGGCGTAAGATTCGTGGCGTCAAAATTGTCGGTTTGCTGAAGGAGCTTAAGTCCACTATCAATCGTTTTCATATCGAGCTGATCGTGATCGCAATTCCCTCGCTGTCAGCCAAAAAAATGCAAGAGCTCGTTACTGAGTGCAAAGATTTATCAGTAGAACTTAAAGTTTTGCCGAGCTTAAGTGATTTAAATTCTGGGCGAGTTTCTGCATCAGAAATCAAAGAAGTTTCATTAGCGGATTTGTTAGGTCGTGATCCGGTGCAGTTAGATCATCAACTCATGAAATCCTTTCTAGATCATAAAGTCGTTATGGTAACCGGTGGTGGCGGTTCAATTGGCTCAGAGTTATGCCGACAGATTTTAAATTTATCGATGCCGCAGCAATTGATTGTGGTGGATCATAGTGAGTTTAACCTCTATCAAATTGAGCAACAATTACAGGGTTCACATCGTTCATTAGACTTTCGTTTAGCTTCAATTGCGAATGAAAAGATAATGGTTGAACTGATGCAGCGCTATCAACCACAAGTGATTTTCCATGCCGCAGCGTATAAGCATGTGCCGTTATTGGAGTATCAACCTGAACAGGCAGTGCTTAATAATGTGCATGGTACGCAAGTTATAGCCAAACTTGCTGATCAGTTTAGCGTCGAGAAGTTTGTTTTAGTATCTACCGACAAAGCTGTAAATCCAGCCAATATTATGGGCGCATCAAAGCGTATTGCTGAGGTTTACTGTCAGAATCTCAATGAACAGTCAACAACCCAATATGTTACCGTGCGTTTTGGTAACGTGTTGGGCTCGGCGGGTAGTGTTGTTCCCTTATTTAAACAGCAGTTGAAAAAGGGTGGTCCGCTCACCTTGACGCACCCTGATATTGAACGTTTCTTTATGACTATTCCTGAAGCTTGCCAATTGATTTTACAGGCTGGTTCCATGGGTCAAGGGGGAGAAATTTTTGTGTTAGATATGGGTGAGCCAGTTAAGATTAAATATCTTGCTGAGCAGCTCATTACCTTATCAGGCAAAAAACCGTATGAAGAAGTTGATATTCAGTATGTTGGGTTGCGTCCAGGTGAAAAATTATATGAAGAATTATTTTATGCCAAAGAGCCATTAACCAAAACTGAGCAAGCAAAAATTCTTATTGCCAATAAAAAGCAGGTTGATTTTGTAGCATTTGATCAAGAGTTACAAATGCTGTTTTCAGTCGTCGGTGATGCAGCACTTCGGCAGAAAATTAAGCAGCTGGTTCCGGAGTTTATCGGATGAAATACCCCGCGGCTTGCGACAGGTTTGTTTGTTTGTCTATACTTTGGGATATCATGCCATGAGTTTATTATGCAAAAACAAGTCTTAGTCATTTTGGCATTCCTGGCTTTTTTCAGTCTGCCTGCGTATGCGTTAGAAGATGTTAGCTGTTTGCAACTCCAAAACAAGCGTTATAAACAGGGGTTTACAATTTATAAGTTTCAGAATGAGTGTGGTGTTGCGCGAAGCTATAGTGGTGGGCAAACCTATTTAAACTATTCCAAGAAAAATTGGAATAAACTGACAGTGAGCACGCAGGCTGATTTGAAAATCTCAGTTAATGGTGTTGGTCCAGTTTATGCCTCTAGTTATACAAAAAATAGTAGCTCGCGATCTATCACCATTACTTGGCCAAATAGTGCCCCAGATATACCAGTAAATGCCGAGGTGGAGATAGGTGTTAAATCGACCTCAAAAGCTGGAGATAAAAACAATAAGCGCAAGCAATACCTGCCAGCAGAATTGAGTTGTACGACAATTGCTACACTAGATTTTGGGACCTTAGCTGCAGATGATTCAACGAGTCCAGCAATATTCAGTTTGAATAAGAGTACAAGTTTGGTCACTCCCCTCGCTAACGTGTCCACCTTAAGTAACGCGCAACGTGGAGAAATTCAGGTGACTGGTGAGCCAGGTAGGACCATTTCATTGACGTTCCCTGGTGCAGTTATTCTCAATAATGCTCCTGAGTCAGGGACTATCAATGCAACATTAGATGCAAATAATAGTTGCCTGCTTAATAGCAGTGGCCAGTGTGATGTTTATGTTGGTGTCAGTAGTGCAACTTTATCTAGTGGTCATGATGGCGGTGTTTACAATGGCACATTACATTATAGTTGCAGCTATTAAAACGTGAACAAAACTCAGATTGCTTTTTTGCTTGGACCAACGGCGATTGGCAAAACCAACTTGGCGATACAATTAGCTGAGCGATACCCTTATGAAATTATTAGTGTCGATTCGGCAATGGTCTATCGTGGTTTGAACATTGGGACAGCAAAACCCTCAGCAGAAGAATTAGCAAAAACACCACAGCATTTAATCGATCTATGTGATCCGACGGAACCTTATTCCGCTGCGCAGTTCTGTCTTGATGTCAAACCAATCATTGATGACATTGATCAGCGTGGCAAAATGCCGTTGTTAGTTGGTGGTACCATGCTTTATTTTCGTGCGCTGCAATTTGGTTTATCTAAGCTGCCAGAAGCCGATGACACATTGCGTGCAAAAATTAGTCAGCAAGCTGAAGTGCTTGGTTGGCCGGTGATGCATCGGCAGTTAGCAATGGTTGATTCACAGGCTGCCAGTCAGATTAAGCCGACTGATAGTCAGCGTATTCAGCGCGCGTTAGAAATTTATCAGCTGACAGGCAAAACACGCAGTGAGTTGTGGCGGCAAACGCAGCAACGCTGCCCCTATGACGTGAAGGTTTTTGCCTTGGTACCTCAGGACCGCACATGGCTGCATCAGCAGATTGCTAAGCGCTTCGAGTTAATGCTGCAAGCAGGATTTTTGGATGAGGTGAGAGCGCTATATCATCGTGGTGATTTAGATTTATCCTTGCCAGCCATTCGCAGTGTCGGTTATCGTCAGTTATGGCAACACCTTGAGGGAGAGTTCACTTTAGAGCAGGCAATTGAAAAAGCAATTGTTGCGACCCGACAACTGGCGAAACGGCAATTGACCTGGATTCGCTCTTGGCCAGGGGTTGTGTGTTTAGAGGTTAGTGAAATGACAGGTAAAAGCTTGGTAAAAACATGGTGCCCTGATACACTGAGATCTTTATAATTTAGCTGTTCTATCCTTGTCGAATTTAATTGAAACACGAACTGATAAAAAAGAACGCGCATTACTTGTTCATGTCAATTTCACTAATCCCGAATGGCAGACATCCTTGCCCGAACTACAAGAGTTGGCTCTGAGTGCGGGTGCTGAGGTTGTTGATATTTTGACAGCGCGCTTAGATCGTCCACATGCGAAATTTTATATTGGTTCGGGCAAAACAGCAGCATTGGCTGATTTAGTTCAGTTACACCAAATTGATTTGGTGATTTTTAACCATAGCCTGACTCCTGCGCAAGAACGTAACGTCGAACGAGCAGTGAAGTCTCGGGTGCTCGACCGTTCTGGTTTAATTCTAGATATTTTTGCCAAACGGGCGCAAACCCATGAAGGTAAATTGCAAGTTGAGCTCGCACAGCTGAAATATATGTCAACGCGTTTGGTGCGGGGGTGGACACATCTAGAGCGCCAACGTGGAGGCGGCATTGGTTTGACTGGCCCTGGTGAAACACAGCTTGAGTTGGATAAGCGGATGTTGCGTGAGCGTATTAAACAAATTCAAAAGCGCTTAGAAAAAGTTCGTACGCATCGGCAATTGAGCCGCCAGGCGCGTCAGCGCTCACAAACGCCAACCGTCGCTTTAGTTGGCTACACCAATGCGGGGAAATCACATTTATTCAATCAGTTAACTGGGGAGAATATTTATTCTGATGATCGTCTTTTTGCGACATTAGATCCGACGTTGCGTCAGCACCATGTGCCGCAATTTGGCTCCGTCGTTCTAGTTGATACAGTGGGTTTTATTCGTGATTTGCCCCATGATTTAGTTGCCGCGTTTCGCGCGACCTTGGAAGAAACCGTTGAGGCAGACTTATTGCTTCATGTCGTCGATGCCAGTGATCCAGAGCGTCATCAGTTGGTTGTGGCAGTGAATGAGGTCTTGCAAGAGCTTGACGTTGATCAAAGTCCTTTAGTCGAAGTATTTAATAAAATTGATGTGCTTCCAGAGCGAGAGCCACGTTTGCAACGACGGGATAATAATCAAATTTCTCGAGTCTATCTGTCTGCAAAAACCGGTGCTGGGCTTGACTTGCTTGAGCAAACTTTAGCAGAATACTTAAGTGACTCCATTGCTGTTGGGACCTTGATTTTACCGATGACTCACGCTAAGTTGCGCGCGCAACTATTTGCAGACAAGTGTGTTGAGTCAGAAGTGGTAACTGATGATGGTCAATGGCAGTTAGAGGTTCGACTGGCCTATCAAGAATTAGAGTCACTGTGTCGTGAGGCACATTTAGATATTAACCAAGTTTTTATTACCGGTTATACCCCGTAGCTTGCCACGGGCATCTTAATACCCGAGGATACTGAAAAGGAAATACAATGCGATCAGCCTTACGTGCCAAAGCATGGCGTAATCAAAATCAACGTAAAGACCCCGATGGGCCACCCGATTTAGATCAATTATTTAAAAAATGGTTCGGTGGTCTATTTGGTCATCAGGGTAATCAACAAACACCACCAACAGGCGGTCAATCTGATGTGCCAGGTAAGGGTGTTGGCCTAGGTTTGATTGTGGGTGTGCTTGTGATTCTGGCCATCATTTGGGCGTTGTCCGGTATTTATATCGTCAAGCCTGCTGAGCGTGGCGTGGTGTTGCGTTTTGGTGCTTATCATCAAACGACATTAGCGGGGATGCACTGGTATCCCCGTTTTGTGGATAGCGTCGATGTGCAAAATGTTGATCGTATTATGTCATTACCGCTGAATGCTCTGATGCTAACTAGCAAAGAGAATGTGGTTGATTTGTCGTTTGTGGTGCAATATAAGATCGGTGATTTAAAAGATTACTTGTTTAATGTGGTCAACCCCGAAGGGACATTACAAAAGGTGATGGACAGTGCCGTGCGCCAGGTGATTGGTCGCTCAACGATTGATGAGGTGATTACCGACAAGCGTACGGAAGTCACTGAACAAGTGCGCCAAGAAGTGGTTAAATTATTAGGGCGGTATAAGACAGGTTTGGTGATTAACGATGTCACGATGCAATCAGCGACACCGCCGCAACAAGTGAAAAGTGCATTTGATGATGTTATCGATGCGCGAAATGACCAAAACCGCTATAAAAACCAAGCAGTGAGTTATGCAAACCAAGTGGTGCCGGTTGCGAAAGGTAAAGCCTCTCGTATTTTGCAGCAAGCGAAAGCCAAGGCAGAACAAGTGGTATTGCAGGCAAAGGGGCAAGTCGCTGAGTTTGATGCACTGCTAGAGAAATATCAAAAAGATCCACAGATTATGAAAACACGGATGTATTTAGATGCGATGAGTGATGTCTACTCACACAGCCATTTGGTGTTTATGGATGGCAACAATAAAAATAATATTTTTTATCTGCCATTGGCCTCGCAGGGCAATACCATGGCAACACAGCCAGTGAAGCCAGTGGTAACCCATACGCAAAATCAAACAAAGGCAGATGTTGAAGCACCTCTGGCGGAATCGGCAAAGGCTCAAGCAAATCAAACAGTCAATAAAATCGCTAACTACTTACGTTGGCAGGAGGCACAATCATGAAGCTGACTACGCCTATCTCAGCACTTGTTCTCATTGTGCTGATTATTTTTTATTTCAGTGCATTTACCGTCAAAGAAACACAAAATGCGATCGTCCTGCGGTTGGGTAAAATTCAAACCAATGCAGAAGGAAAACCAGCAATTTACCAGCCTGGTTTGCACTTTAAAATTCCATTTATTACATCGGTGAGTCGATTTGATATGCGTTTGCGTAACTTGGATATGGAATCATCACAGATTATTACCAAAGAGCAAAAATCGGTGATTGTCGATGCCTTTGTCAAATGGCGTATTAGCGATATTGTTGAATACTATAAGGCAACCAGCGCCGACCCAATGCGTGTTGATCGTCTATTGCAACAAAAGGTCAGTGATGCGATTCGTGCTGAGATTGGACAACAGACAATCTTAGAATTGATTGCTGGTAAGCGTGACCAAGTCATGAATTTGATTAGCGAAAAAACGTCAGAAGTTGCTAAATCACTGGGCATTAGAGTGATCGATGTGCGGATTAACCGGATTGACCTGCCTGATAGTGTCAGTGCGTCGATTTATAAACGCATGCGCTCAGAGCGTGAAAAAGAAGCGTCCTTATTGCGTTCAGAAGGGCGTGAGGCCTCTGAGCAAATCCGCGCAAAAGCCGATGCTGATGTCACGGTATTGTTAGCTGATGCAAAAAGCCAAGCATTAAAAATTCAAGCCCAGGGCCAAGCGCAAGCGGCAGCAATTTATGCCAAGTCTTATCGTCAAGATCCACAATTCTATGAATTTTATCGTAGCCTATTGGCTTATCAGCAGGTATTTAGCCACACAGGGAATACCTTGGTGATCCAGGCAAACAATCCGTTTTTGAAGTATTTTAAAGCATAGATTATTGGTGAGGTAACTTAGCATGTTTTGGTGGTTAATTTTACTGACTGTTTTGTTGTCCGGCTGTTCAGGTAGTCATACGAATTCAGTCGCTCCTGTGAACCCAGACAAACAGGTGGTTGCTCATATTGCCATTCCTGCAGGTATCGCCCAGCTGGGCAGTGCAACGGCTTCTGTTAGTTTGAGTTATGCTGATAGTGGTTTGGTTGTCGGTTCGGGAAAAAACGTGAGTCAGCAGTCATACCACGTTGCACTGATTGATTCATCCAATTGTCAGTCTAAACTCAGCATTACTCCGAAACAGCAAACCATCAGGGTGGGCGCCATTGCAAGTTTTCAGTTGTTGGCGTCTAATCAAGCATGCGCACATTTACTGTCAGCTGTTGTCGCAAATCGCACGATTGGCAAATCAAAGTCAGTCACAGTTGTTTCACCTCATACTCTAGTCCCTAGAGCATCGGTTAATTTTTTCTCTGATGGTAAGCCGATGACTAAATTTTTGCTAAAGCAAGGGAAAAGTTATCCCGTCAGCATCAAGAATACGAGTCATAATCCGTTGTTTGATGTTTTTCCAGTGGTACCTCAAGGGGTGACCATCGGCAGTGATCAGTGCGGAACGCAACAAAGTCCAATAATACTCAACCCTGGCCAGTCTTGCACAATGACTTTAACTATTAAAGGTAGCACTTATCCGACACACTATTATTTGGCGGTTGATGCTAGCAATTTACTGCCAGGCCAGGGCCTACTGCCGTTGATTATTTTACCCAATTCTTATTTATATTATATTTCAACGGACAACCAGATAACACGCTGTGAAATCAATAATCAAGCTAGTCTGGGCTCTTGTCATCAAGGTTTTGTAATGCGTCAGCCTCACTTTAAATACATCCAGTCTTATGGTGTATTGCAAATCGCTAATATCTCAGGTCAAAAATATCTTTATATTTCCTCTCATAATAGTCAACATAATTTGGGTTACCTAAGCTATTGTCCGGTGAGTAATAAGGCCTTTATTGAGAGCCCCTGCAAGCAGATGGGCGTTTCCTTTTTATATGTCCAGCCAATGATTTATAGTGCAAATCTGAATGGGGAATATTATCTATTCAATGCCAATGGCAATGGCTCTAGACACCCTGCACTCGTTGAAAGGCGGTTTAATATAGCAAGTGGTAAGCTTGAATCAGTTGCTCAGCTGGGGGATATGTTTAACCTATCTAATTACCCGCTGACCGTCATTTCTGAAAACAATAGTGATTGGTTGATCTCTGCGAGTACTGATACCAATCAATTAACCTATGCACGTTTGATCGACCATCCAATAAAAAAAATTCCCCCAGAATATTGCGCAAGCTCGGGTAAGTCTTGTTATCAATCCGCCCATCCTAAAGGGATCAGACGGTTTTTGTTTGTTAAGTCAGTGTCGATTAACGGTAAAAAATATACCTATTTTGCGGCTGAGAAAAGTACCGGTTATACCGGTATATATAGTTGCCCAGATACTGAGTTTATTGACTCGGCGGATCAGCCAACATTTGAGCATTGTTCATTTCAACATTTTGCTGATTTAGGTCGTGGGGCAGCGATTTATCGGATTAATGCTGAGCAGGCTTATATTTACCTCACGAAAAAAAATCAAATCACGTTGCAAGCCTGTCCGCTAAATTCAAGCAATGGCACAATAGATAGTGCGCAGTGTCAATCAATTGCTGTGCCTAATGGAAAATATCAGATGCAGTTAGGTGGCTATTTGGCTGTCGGCTGAAAAAAACATGATGGCAAAAGCACTGAAAAAATTACCCTGACCCTTGATCACATCACAGTTTGTTAGCTATAGTCCCCACATGCAATTGATGAGTATATAAACCGATGAGCAAAAATATTGTTGTATTAGGTAGCCAATGGGGTGATGAAGGTAAGGGTAAAATTGTTGACTTATTGGCATCTGATGTTGCTGCTGTGGTACGTTTTCAAGGCGGGCATAATGCGGGGCACACCTTGGTGATTGATGGTCACGTCACGAAATTACATCTTATCCCCTCGGGGATTTTGCATGCGCATATCATGAGTGTCATTGGTAATGGCGTGGTGTTTTCGCCAGACGCCTTATGCAAAGAAATGCAAGCATTGGAAGAGCAAGGGATACCAGTTAAACACCGTTTACGTATTAGTGGCAATTGCCCCTTGATTTTGCCTGTGCATATCGCGCTCGATCAAGCCCGTGAAAAAGCGCGTGGTGCTAAGGCAATTGGGACCACGGGTCGTGGCATTGGCCCAGCTTATGAAGATAAAGTGGCGCGTCGTGCAGTCCGTGTTGGTGATTTGTTAAACCCTCAGCGTTTTAAAGATCGCTTACATATTTTGATGGATTATCATAATCATGTGCTTGAACATTATCACCAAGGTGGGCAATTGTCGGTTGACAAAATCTATGATGACACCATGGCGTTGGCTGAACAGTTTCAAGATTTAATTGTCGATACCACCGAGTTGTTGCACAGCTATCGCAAGGCCGGTCAGCCGATTATGTTTGAAGGTGCGCAAGGGACTTTGTTGGATATTGATCATGGGACTTACCCATTTGTCACCTCATCGAATACCACCGCCGGCGCAGTAGCCACGGGTAGTGGTGTTGGCCCCTGTTTTATTGATGATGTTATCGGTATTGTGAAAGCCTATACCACACGTGTCGGTGCTGGTCCCATGCCAACGGAGTTAGATGATCAAGTCGGTGAGCACTTATCTGAAAAAGGACACGAATTCGGTACAACTACCGGACGTGCACGCCGTTGTGGTTGGTTGGATTTGGTTATTTTAAAACGGTCAGCGCAATTGAATAGTATGACCCAACTCTGTCTCACTAAGCTCGATGTGTTGGATGGCTTGACCGAGCTTAAACTCTGTACCCACTACGAATTAGAGGGCCAAAAAATTCAATATCCGCCGGCAGATGCAGATGATTTGGTGCGCTGTAAACCTGTTTATCAAACAATGCCAGGGTGGTCAGAATCCACATTTGCTATCACTGATGTAACGCAATTGCCGCAAGCTGCTAAGGACTATTTACAGCAGATTGAAGACTTCCTGGAGGTGCCGATTACCATGGTCTCTACTGGACCTGATCGCCAGCAAACTGTCTTCTTGAAATGAGGGTTTTAGATTTTGCATTATTGTCATACCTTGCTTACCTATGAGTAAGTTCTAATGGCTAAAATGGGTATAACCAGGGTGTGGGTATGCATGATATTGACAAGATCTTAACAGTGTTCAGGACGGGTTTTTATCGATACACCAACTTAGAAGCAAATACGTTCAAGGTGGGCTGATGAGAGAACTTAATCAGAATTTAGTTGAATTGGTTAAATTACTTAACGATGGGCAATATCATGATGGGACATCTATCGGTCATGAGTTAGAGACTTCGCGCGCAGCGATTTGTAAGGCAATTAAGAAGCTAAAACAATATCACGTGCCATTAACATCGACTAAAGGCAAAGGTTATCAGCTAAATACTCGGCTGTTACTTCTAGATAAAAACCAACTACAGTCTAGGCTTAGGCATCGCTCAGTTAATGTAGTGGTGTTGGAAAAAATCGCCTCTACTAATGATTACTTGAAAGCGCTATCCGAAGGCAACCAGGATATTATCGCTTGCCTAGCTGAAACTCAAACTGCTGGAAAAGCTAGGCTGCAACGGCAATGGTATTCCCCATTTGCAGATAATGTTTATCTTTCCTTGCTCTGCCCTTTTGACAAGGATATTAGTGAATTAAGCGGTTTGAGTTTAGTCGTCGGTCTTGCTGTATGCCGTGCTATTAATTCAGTGATAGAGATTCCCAGTGAACTTTTAAAGATCAAATGGCCAAATGATATTGTACTCGAGGGCAAAAAACTGGCAGGGACATTAATTGAGATTCAAGCAGAATCTAATGGTTTTTGCCAGGTTATCATTGGTGTTGGTCTCAATGTTAACATGAAGAAAGCAGGTCAGACTGATATTGATCAAAACTGGACATCCCTGGCTAACACGGTGAATGCCTATATTGATCGTAACCAGCTTGTTCCAGATATTATCGATACAGTCATCGATTATTTAGAAAAGTTCTCATCACAAGGGTTAGAGGTTTTTCAATCTGAATGGCAACAGCGAGATTGTCTGACTAACTCTCACATATCACTGGTATCTGGCAAGAAAATAATCACGGGTTTGTATTTAGGCATCAACAAGTACGGACATTTACAGGTAAAGAATGAGGCTGGTCAAATGCTAGCTTTTTCTTCTGGAGATGCCTCGATTTTAAAGAAGTCGGTCGCGGATTAGCTTTGTATCAATACACGTTGTCGATTTATCACCATAAGGTACAATCCCAAGGCATGGCTCATTTATCCACTGTGCCAATGTATCGATATTTTCCGGTATTGATAGCGTATTAGGGTCTATACAATTTGCCATCCACCCCAGTATAGGCACATTTTTTGCTTGAATATTCTGATAGGTTAATAGCGCATGGTTAAGGCAACCTAATTTGATGCCAACAACTAGAATGATGGGGATCTCTAGTTGTGCGATGACATCAGAGAGTAGTTCGCTATGATTAATAGGAACGGACCAACCACCAACACCTTCAATCAACGTCATATCAGCTGAATGACAAGTCAAGTTTTTTATGGTGTCTCCGATTTGCTGTATGGACAGTTTTTCCCCTATATTATGCGCAGCAATATGTGGTGCAATGGGTGGTTCAAATGTAATGGGGTTAACGCTTGAGTAAGGGATTGTAATGTTGGCATGTTGTTGCAGTTGCAAAGCATCGTCGTTTCTAAGCTCACCTTGTTCATTCTTATGACACCCTGAGGCAATTGGTTTTAATGCGAGTGTATTTAATCCAGATTCATTGAATGCTTTTAGCATCAAGCAAGTCACGTAGGTTTTCCCAATGTCGGTGTCAGTTCCCGTCATAAATATGGTGTTTTTCACTAAATTTTCCTCGCTAGGTAAATACCAATTTGATAAGTCAGCTTGGCGTCAGTTGGGTCAATAAACACTTGTTCAAGCTTCATGGGTGATAATCCAAGTCTTTTATAAATGCCTTTATTAGAATTTGTCCCTGTTGCTTTTAATGACCTTAAGGCGTCAAGGGGGTGGTCAAAAGGCTGCACTATTTCAGTCATATCTGTCAGCAGTAACCCCCATTTTTGTTTGGATAAAAGACTAACAATTTTCTGATGTGTCATGAATTTTGGTTTATATTCAGGTACGAGCTCTTTGAAGTTATTCGAGGTTGGCATTGAAAATAACAATAGGCCGTTATCATCTAAATATGAATGCCATAGGTTGAGTGTTTTCGCGATATCATTAGACCATTGCAGTCCCATATTACAGAAAATCAGATCAAGGTTATTCATCATAAGCAACGGTTGCTCGAAGTCCGCTTCAATAATTTCAATATATTCGTATTCCACAAGTTTGTTATGAGCCACGGTGAGTAGTTGTTTCGCGAAATCAAGTGCATAGCATTGATGAAATGTAAGATGCTGTATGAGTTGTAAGGTGCTTTCACCCGTGCCACAGGCAAAATCAGCAATATAGTGAAAGTCAGATCCAAACTTACGTAAGCACTGTAGTGAATGGGCACATATCTGGTTTTGCACGCTGCAATGTGCATCATAAGTCGCTGCAGCTTTATTAAAGTGCTGGCAGGTTTTCTTTTTAATCTGATTTGTCATGGTTGATAAACTGTTCTATCGCTGCAGAATATCTGCTGGGTGATACTAGGAAATCAGCATGCCCCGCGTCCTCGAGGCTAATCACTTTGACTCTATGGTTGAGGTTTTGTAACTGACTGGCATGTTGCTTTAAAACAACATCTTGTTCACAAATGAGGTGAAGGATATCAATACCCAATTTGCTATAGTCTTGCCTTAAATCTTCACTAAACAACATTTTTAAAAGCGAGTTTAGCTCTGTTTGGGCTTCATCAATCATGTGCTTTTGTATGATTTGACGTAACGTGGGCGAACGAGACGGATAGCAAAGCAGCCGAGCAAAATATTTCATTTGCTGCTGTGGTGATTTCTCAAATTGTTCTAGAAACTGATTTGCATTGGTTTGACTGATACCAAGCCATTGACCATCGACACATAATTTTGGTTGACTAGATAAAAGCATCAAGCGTCTTACTTTGCTGGGGTGTTGTGCGGCCAATTTGATTGCGAGCATTCCACCAAAAGACCAGCCTAGTAAGATAGAATGATTTGGAACTTTCGCGGCGATTATTGCCGTTATGTCATGGATTGAAGATGCCCGAGATCCCATATAATCTAGGCCAACAATATCGAACTTGTTAGTCTTTAGTTCTGTAAAAATGGTTGTGGCAAACCCCCAGCCTGGGATAGCATAAACGTTCTTTATTTTGCTTAGCATTTGCCCATCTTCCCAAGAACATCCATGCCAGGAACATCATCAACCATGAGTGTCGTGCCGCCTCGTCAAGCATGTCAGTGTGAGGTGCATTTTAAGCTCCCAGTTATCATCACTAGAGAAATGGATGTGGATGTTTCCATCACCGGTGATATGATTGCTGCAATCATTTTCCTAGCTCGATTGGTTGTCTAGTTCTATGCCCGGATAGTCTGTGATCTAATGATTCACTCAGCATTTTTGACTTTGCTTCGCAATCCTAGGAACGTTTAATCCCAGTCGGTTTAATAGGTGGATATCCTGGTTTTGTCCTGGGTTCTTTGCAGTGAGTAATTTATCACCGATAAATATTGAGTTAGCACCAGCCATAAAACACCAAGCTTGCATCTCATCTGACATGTTTTCTCGACCTGCAGATAGCCTAACTTTGGATTTAGGAAATAAAATTCTTGTGATCGCAATTGTTCTGATGAATTCAAAGCTATCAACCGCTTGTTGGTTTGCTAGTGGTGTGCCCGGTATTGGAATCAATTCATTAATGGGAATGCTTTGAGGTGCAGAAGGTAGGTCTGCTAGCGCTAATAGAAAGCCAACACGATCCTCACGCGTCTCTCCCATGCCAATAATGCCACCACAGCAGACGTTAATACCTGCAGCAGCGACGGTATGTAAAGTATCAATGCGATCTTGATAGGTTCTGGTTTGAATAATCGTTGGGTAATAATCAGGTGATGTATCGAGATTGTGATTATAATAATCTAATCCTGACGCCTTCAATTCATCGGCCTGATTTTTATCGAGCATCCCAAGTGTTGCACAGGTCTCTAAGCCAAGCGCCTTCACAGACTCAATCATCTCAAGTACTTTAGGGAAATCCTTCTTGGGTGGATTTTTCCAAGCTGCGCCCATACAAAAACGTTTGGCACCATTAGCCTTTGCTAATTTAGCCTGGTCCAAGACGTCGTTAATATCGAGCAGTTTTTCTTTTTGCAGGCCGGTTTTATAGTGCCCACTTTGCGGGCAATAAGCGCAGTCTTCGGGACAAGCACCTGTTTTGATACTGCATAAGGCACAGAATTCCATATCGCCAGCTTCAAAGTGTACGCTATGGCATTGGTAGGCCTGGTGTATTAACTCAAAAAAAGGCTTTTGATATAGCTCACTGATGAACTCTTTGGTGACGAAAAAATGGCTCATAAGTTTTTTTTATTGCGTTGCTTGTTTCAGCACATGGTAGGTGCTAATCTCCACTTAGTCAACCATTAATATAAATAGGTTTACAAATGATAATTGATGCAGATTTACAACAGCTAGACCTCAAATATAATTGGCATCCTTGCTCACAAATGAAAGATTATGAGCAATTCAGGCCATTAGTGATAAAGCGTGCTTATGGCAGTTATCTAGAGTTATCTGATGGTAAAAAAATTATTGATGCCATTTCGAGTTGGTGGTGCAAGTCGCTAGGGCATAATCACCCAGTACTTAAGCAGGCACTGCTTCATCAGATTGAGCAATTTGAGCATGTTATCTTTGCCAATACCACGCATGAAAATATAACGAGGCTCTCTCAAAAATTAACCACATTCATGCCACATTTAGAGAAGGTTTTTTATGCTGGTGATGGTTCCTGTGCAGTTGAAGTCGCTATGAAAATGAGCCTACATTACCGAGTTTTAGAGGGTAACACGAACAAAACTCAATTTATTGCCTTAAAAAATGGCTATCATGGTGAAACAAGTGGTGCATTAAGTGTGAGTGATCTCGGCCTATATCGCACGCCATATCGCACCATGTTATTTGACCCTATTTTAGTTGAACCACTGTCTGTCAGTGGCGCTGATGATCCTGCTTGGCACAATGCTGAATTACATTGGGGTGAAGTTGAAAAAACGTTATTGCCATATTGCGATAACGCCACAGCCATCATTGTCGAGCCTATTTTACAGGGTGCTGGTGGGATGAAAGTATATAGCCAAGATTTCTTATCTCGGTTAGCAAATTTTGCCAAGCAGCATGATATCCATTTAATCGCTGATGAAATTATGACAGGCATTGGTCGAACTGGGAAAATGTTAGCCTGTGAGCACGCATTGATTAAACCAGACTTTGTTTGTTTATCGAAAGGCTTAACGTCTGGTTGGATGCCATTTAGCGCTGTGCTAACTACCAACCCTATTTACCAAGCATTTTATGACGACAACGAGTCTGGGAAGGCTTTTTTACATTCACACACCTACTCTGGCAATGCTCTTGGTGTCAGTTTGGCTTTAGCAACGCTCAATGTGATAGAACAGGAGGGGCTTATCAATCGAGCAGCCCAACTCCAAGCCATGATGAGGCAAGAGTTTGACCGTGTGGCAGACAAAACCGGTATGCTAACGAATATTCGTGGTATTGGTGCTGTAATCGCAGCAGATTTAGCCGCTGAAAACTTACCTAGTCGTGCCGGTTATCAATTATACCAAGAGGCAGTTCGGCAAGGCGCATTACTGCGACCACTTGGTCATACGATATATTGGCTACCTCCTTTGAATATTGGTGCTGAAACTTTATCCAGATTAGGAGAGATAACACTGAATTCCCTACAGGCAATTTGGTCGGTGCCAAAACTGTTGTGATTAAAGTAGGGGTAGAGGTTAGGGGCTTAACATGTCACTATAGCACGACAATACGCTCAACTAGGGCTGCAACATCCTGTGGCTTGTGACTGATCAAGATGACACTACGATTTTGCATTAAGCTATTTAAAGAGCGCATGACTTTTTGTGCCGTGATACTATCCAGGCCTTCGGTCGGCTCATCAAGAATCACAATCGGTGCATCATGCAATAAAGCTCGGGCAATAACTAATCGGCGGGCCTGGCCACCTGATAAGTTTTTCCCTCCTTCGCCAACCCAAGTATCTAAGCCCGCATCAAGTTTTGCAATAAACTCATCCAATTGTGCACTAGCTAATGCGGCATGCATTTCTTGCTCCGTGGCATCCGTTTTGGCAATACGTAAATTATTCGCAATGGTGCCATTAAAGACATGTGGGCGTTGATCGACTAAAGTAATCATCCGGCGCAGGTCGGCTTCAGTCAATTGGTCAATTGATACACCGCCCAAGCTAATTGAGCCGGAGGTCAACGGAATAAAACGCAGTAAGCTATTAATAATGGAGGTTTTACCACAGCCAGTTGGGCCGACAATGGCAATGCGTTCACCAGGATTGATCGTTAGGGAAAAGTCATCGATTACCGGGTGGCCTGTGCGATAGGCAATCGAGACCTTATCAAAGCATAGTTGTGCATTTTGAGGTTGTGCCACACTGCTTGGTACGAATTCTATCGCCGGCTTTTCTTTGGCAATGGCAGTTAAACGTTTTGCTGAATAAGCGGTTTTACGCCAAGCCTGAAAGGCCAAGGTGAGTGGCATAATTGCTTCAAATGCACCAAAGATTAGCAATGCAATTAATGCTAAGTTCGCGCCATTGAGTTGATGCAGATGGACTAACGGTATGCCAAGATACATGGCGACCCATACTGTTATACCCGATAGCAGGGTGATTAAGCCGGTGGTCATGGCTTTATTGCTAGCCATCTGTCGTTGTGCGTGATGTAAGGCTTGATCATCAGCTGCGAGGGCATTGATTTGTTGTTTTGCCGCATTAAAACACAGCAAGGCAGTTAAGCCTTGAAAAAACTCGACACTGTGCGCACGCAGGACACTGTGCATTTTTGCTTGTTGTTCACCGGGTTTGCGGGCAAGACAATAAGACAGTGCTGGTAGAACAATGGCTATCACGATCATAAGAACAAAAACCGTCCAGGCTATATTTATGCTGAAGGCATGTAGTACGGCACAGAGTAAAGCTAGAACAATCACTGCGACGACCAAGGGGGATACAATGCGCAGATAAACATGGTCCATTGCCTCAACATCATTAACCATGCGGGCTAGTAAATCGCTACTGCGGCGCACCAGTAAGTAACCTGGCATTAAGGGTAATAAGTGTTGGTATAACCAGACGCGAAGCTGCGATAAAATATGGAAAGTCGCTTCGTGGCTTAGTACGCGTTCACCATAACGTGAAACAATACGAATGATGGCTAGGGCGCGTACAACCGCAGCTGGTAAATAAAAATTAAACGCCAGAGAAGCGCTAAGGGTTAAGCCTGCAAAGGCTGCTGCGGAAATAAACCAGCCAGAAACAGCCAATAACGCAGTGCCCGCAATAATAGTGATCAGCGCCAATAGCATGCCGATACTAAGTAACTTCCAATGACGTAACATCAGTTTGAGGAAAGGTAGAATATTAGTCATGATTGGCACCTCTCACAAAATTCGCTAATACATGATTTCTGGCCAGTAACTCATCATAAGTGCCTGTTTCAACCAGTCGTCCCTGTTCGAGTACGATAATCCGATCAACGTGCTTTAAGCAGGCCAGTCGATGGGTTGCCATTAAGACGATTCTATCTTTAGCCAAATCGACAATTGATTGCATGAGTGATGCGTCTGTTTTTTCATCTAAACTGGCGCTAGGTTCATCGAGTAATAAGAGTGAAGAGGGTTTGAGAAAGCCTCGCGCTAAAGCTAAGCGTTGTGCCTGACCGCCAGAAAATTGCCCAGCTTGTTCTGCTATATCAGTATCCAAGCCTTGTGCTAGATTGTTTACAAACTGAGAGGCGCCGGCTTGATAAAGTGCTTGTTGTATTTCATTTTCAGCCGCATCAGGATTCGCTAATAATAGATTATCACGAATTGTCCCTGAGAATAGCTGTGGCTTTTGCCCTACCCAGCTGACTTGTTCACGCCAGGCAGAAATAGAGAGATCATTCCATTTTTTTCCGTCAACAAGGATCTCACCATGGTGGATATTAATTAAACGCATTAAGGCATTAATCAAGCTGGTTTTACCCGAGCCACTGGCGCCAACTAAGGCGACCAATTCTCCGCGTTGTAAGCTGAAACTGATATTTTGAAGTGCGGCCTGCTGACGTGATTCATAATGAACAGCGATATGTTGAAATGTTATTTTTTCTATAGATGTGATGGGTTCAGAAGATGTTGCTTCTTGAACTTGTGGTAAATCATTTATTGTTAGTAATTCTTCTGCTGCTGCGATTGCTTGTGCGCGATCGTGGTAGCGCGAGCCTAGTTCGCGTAATGGCAAGAAAAACTCAGGTGCTAGTAACAGAATGAACAAGGCTTGAAACAAATGGAAATCATGACCCTCAGTGCCAACGTGATAATGGCCGAGTAAACCGAGCCCTAAGTAAACAGCAAGTAACGCAATCGAGGCTGAGGCAAATAACTCCAATACGCCAGAGGATAAGAAAGCGATGCGTAGCGTTGCCATCGTGCGTTGACGATATTGATTGGACACCTGAGCGATTTTGTCACTTTGTGCTTGGGCACGATTAAATAAACGTAATGTTGATAGACCTTGCAAAACATCTAAAAAATGACCACTCATGCGTGTTAAGGCCTGCAGGTTTTTACGGTTGACTGATGCTGCACCCATACCAATTATTGCCATAAATAGGGGAATCAATGGGCCAGTTAATAGCAAGATCAGTCCGCAAATCCAGTTAATTGAAAACACCACCACCAGAATAATGGATGGTATCAAGACCGAGAGCATCATCTGTGGTTGATAATCGGCAAAAAAACCGTGTAAGGCTTCAATATTTTCAACAACATATGTTGAAAGCTCACCTGCCGTTTTACCTAAATAGACTGGACCAACGCTCGCCAGTTTTATGAATAAATCTTTGCGGATGCTTTGGCGTACTCGTGAGCCAGAAACAAAGGCAACTTTTTCTTTAGCAAAATTCAAAGCAGAACGTGTAATAATGACCCCCAACCAGATAATCAATAAATGCATGACCTGATTTAAGGGTTGCTGGTTGATAAAAACCAACGCAACGACTTTGGCTAATAAAAATGCCTGTACGATGACCAAAAGGGTTGATAGTAAGCCGAGTAAGGTTGCCAGCCAAATCCAAGACTTAACGGGTTGGGCTTGTTGCATTAGCCAACGGTAAGGTGTCAAGGGTTGATTGGTTTTCGTGTGCTTGCGCATGAAGATCTTACTGCAGTTTGATTGGGCGCTACTATATCATATGCTGATCTGGAGGCCTGATGATATTCGCAATGATTGCCCTTGATGTTTGAGCTAGTCGAACTAGCTTGGTGATGATCAAGTAAAAAATCACTCATCTTACGCAGCGGTCATATTGCTTGTGACGGGGTGATTTATTTGCAAAATCACTCCGCCAAAGCATTGACCAGCCACTCATATCATTTTATATTGGGACTGTCGCAAACTTATTTCTAGCGCCACTAGAAAAATAAGTTTGCAACAGCCTTATAGTCGGTCAATATGTCAATGTGAAGCAAAACCATGATGTCTGAACAACTTTTTATTATTGGTATTTGCGGCACATTTATGGGCTCACTTGCTGTCATTGCTAAGCAAATGGGCTATCAGGTCAGTGGTTGTGATCAACAGGTTTATCCACCTATGAGCACTTACCTTGAATCCCAAGGTATTAACATTTTACCCGGATTTGAAGAGGCATATTTAAAGGAAATCGAAGCCGATATGATTATCGTTGGCAATGTTGCCAAGCGAGGTATGCCAATCATTGAAGCTCTATTAAATAGCACATTACCTTATACTTCAGGGCCGCAGTGGCTCTATGAGCATGTTTTGCGTAAGCGCTGGGTTTTAGCGGTTGCCGGGACTCATGGCAAGACATCAACAGCAAGTATGCTAACTTGGATCCTAAGTTATGCGGATATGCAACCCGGTTTTCTAATTGGCGGTTTGGCAAATAATTTGGGCATCAGCTCAGATTTAGGGAAGAGTGATTTTTTTGTCATAGAAGCGGATGAATATGACAGTGCTTTTTTTGATAAGCGTTCTAAGTTTGTGCACTACCATCCGCGGACCTTGGTATTAAATAACCTTGAATTTGACCATGCAGATATTTTTGAAAATATAGCGGCAATCCAAAAACAGTTCCATCATTTAATCCGCTGCATACCGAGTGGTGGCTTAATTATCGACCATGCGGCTGATCAGAATTTACAGCAGGCGATTGATCAAGGTTGTTGGACGCCAAGACAAAGTCTGGGTATTGATTGGCAAGTTGAGGTGCTTAAAAGGGATAGTTCACAATTTGATGTTTATTTCCAAGATGAGCTACAAGGTCAAGTCAACTGGCGATTAATCGGTGAACACAATGTTAATAATGCCTTAGCGGCAATTGCTGCCGCAAGGCATGTTGGTGTTCAACCACAAATAGCCATCAAAGCTTTAGATCAATTTGCTGGGATTAAGCGACGCTTAGAAATTCGTGGTCAGGTCAACAATGTGACCGTGTATGATGATTTTGCGCATCATCCAACAGCGATTGAAACCACACTGAAAGGCCTGCGCCACCATGTCAATGGTCAAGGCAGAATCTTGGCGGTGGTTGAACCGCGCTCAAACACCATGCGTATGGGTGAGAACAAAAAACATTTGCAGCAAGCGCTAGATCAAGCCGATGAAATTTTTGTCTATGAGCCGCAAGGGTTGAATTGGGATATGCATGCGCATCTTTCGAGACAACAGAGTCCACTGACTATTTGCCAAAATATTGAACAGCTACTTGAAAAAATCAAGCACTCTGCAAAACCTCATGACCATGTTGTTATCATGAGTAACGGTGGGTTTGATAATATTCATCAACGATTGGTTGCTATGTTGGTCGATGGTGAGTAGTCCGTCATCGGATAATTTATCGGCTATGAAGTCGGGTATTTCATTTATTCCCAACATTCCCAACACAGGTGCTTGCTATTTGTCGTTGAGCGGCGTATTATGGCGATCCTACTGGTGCGGGGTGGAGCAGCCCGGTAGCTCGTCGGGCTCATAACCCGAAGGTCGTAGGTTCAAATCCTGCCCCCGCTACCAATTTTATATTTTGGTATTTTTGCAATTGCAATGATGCCTTTGGTATGGCCCCTTTATGGGGTTTTTTTGTACGTGAATTTTGAGGCGGTCATAAAACCATGCTATCACCTATGGAACAGCAGTTATTCGAACTACTCTCAGCAAGCATTGCTGATTTAGGCTGTGAGTTGTGGGGTATTGAATATTTGCCACAAGGGGAGCACAGCCTGCTGAGGATTACGATTGATCATGAAAGTGGTGTCACCTTGGATCATTGTGAGCAGGTGAGTCATCAGGTTAGTGGTATTTTAGATGTGGAAGATCCGATTAGTGGCCACTATAATTTGGAGGTATCATCACCAGGCGTTAATCGTCGGTTGTTTTTGTTGCGCCAATACCGTCATTTTTGCGGTGACCAATTAAAACTCAAATTACGCCAACCAATGCAAGGGCGTAAAAAATTCCAAGGTACTTTGGTGTCAGTTGGTGATCATCATATTTGTTTGGCATGTGATGGTGAAGAACTGACCATTGCGTTTGATTGGATTGAACGTGCTAACGTGTCGATATAGGAGAAATACTCATGAGCAAAGAACTACTTTTGGTTGTTAAAACCGTCGCCAATGAAAAGCGCTTGGCGCCTGAGATTATTTTCTCAGCGATGGAAGCAGCATTAGCGTTAGCCACTCGTAAACGTCACAATATGGACTATGATATCCGTGTCGCGATTGACCAGAAGACCGGGGAATATGATAGTTTCCGCCGTTGGACCATTGTTGAAGATGATGCATTAGAAAATGCAGAAGCAGAAATTGCCGTTACTGAGGCGCAAAAAGACGATAATAGCTTAGCAGTTGGCGATGTTATTGAAGAAGAAATTGAGTCTATCGGCTTTGGGCGTATTGCAGCTCAAGTGGCTAAACAAGTTTTGGTACAAAAAGTACGTGAAGCTGAGCGTGAGCAAATGGTTTCAGAGTATGAATCACGGGTTAATGAATTATTGCTTGGCTCTGTCAAACGTGTTTTGCGCGATTTAATTATTATTGACTTAGGTGATAATGCAGAAGGTGTCATGCCGCGTATTGAGGGTATACCTCGTGAAACTTTCCGTGTTGGTGACCGCATTCGTGTTGTGCTGAAAGAGATTCGTCGTGATCATCGTGGTCCGCAGCTGGTATTAAGTCGTGCGTGCCCAGAAATGATTATGGCGTTATTCAAATTGGAAGTGCCTGAAATTGCAGAAGATCTCATTGAAATTAAAGGGGCTGCCCGTGATCCGGGGCACCGAGCAAAAATTGCCGTTAAGACTAATGATGGTCGTATCGATCCGGTAGGTGCTTGTGTTGGTATGCGTGGTTCTCGTGTGCAAGCAATCACTGATGAATTGGCTGGTGAGCGGGTTGATATTGTCTTGTGGGACGATAGCCCAGCGCAGTTTGTCATCAATGCGATGTCTCCCGCTGAAGTGTCTTCAATTGTGATCGATGAAGACCACCAAGCAATGGATATTTTGGTTGATGAAGATCAGCTGTCACTGGCGATTGGTAAGGGTGGGCAAAATATCCGTTTAGCCAGTGAGCTGACCGAGTGGCAATTAAATATCTCTGCGACTGAAGCGAATGAGGAAGATCAAGAAGCCATTATTCAAACACAAATTGAACGTTTAATGATGCAGCTTGATATTGATGTTGACTTAGCTGAAATGCTAGTTAATGAAGGTTTTGCAACACTGGAAGAAATTGCCTATGTGCCCGTCGCTGACATGTTAGAGGTTGAAGCGTTTGATGAAGAGCTTGTCGAAGAATTACGTGATCGTGCAAAAACTGCATTGTTAACCGCCGCACTTGAGCAAGGTGATGAGAATCTAGCTTTAGATGATGGCCTGAAAAATCTAGATGGCATGGATGAAGCGCTGGCCGAACAACTATTGGCTCGTGATATCACCACATTAGAAGATCTTGCTGAGTTGGCAGTGGATGATTTAATTGAGTTAGATGGTGTTAATGAAAAACGAGCAGCAGACCTTATCATGCAAGCTCGAGCACCATGGTTTAGTGAAGAAGGTAATACCTAGATCTAAGGAACAACAGGAGAAAAACATGGCTGATATGACAGTAAAAAAATTAGCGGACCATGTCGGGGTTGCTGTTGAAACTTTGCTAGAGAAGTTTTCTGGTGCCGGCTTACCGCAAACTCAAGCTGATGACACAGTGTCTGAAGACCAACGAAAAAAGCTATTGACATTTATTCGTGAAGCACAAGCCCCTAAAAAAATGACGTTGACACGCAAAAGCAACTCAGGTCGTTTAACCCTTGGCGCAAAATCAAACAGTACAAGTCATGTCGCTGTACGTAAGAAACGTACATTTGTTAAGCCTTCTGCCGAAGAGCTTAAACGCGAACATGAGGAAGAATTAGAACGCAGAAAAACTGCAGCAGATGAGCAAGCAAAACGTTTAGCAGCTGAGCAGGCATTGCGTGAAGAAGAAGTACGTTGTGCACAGGCGGAACAAGAACGCCTGGCTGCAGAGGCTGAAGCGAAACGAATTGCTGAAGAAAAAGCAGCAGCGCTACAAGCGAAAGAAGATGCAAAGAAAGTGCGTGAAACACAAACGGTTGCTAAAACGGAGACAAAGCCAAAAGCCGAAGTGAAAAAGAAAAACTTCCGTAATGAAGATAAAAAAACCGCCGTGAAAAGCAAAGAAATACGTAAACCCAAAAACCAAGATTGGCTGCGTAGTGCCGAAGAAGACAGTCGTTTTCCGAAAAAACGTAAAAAGCAGCATAATCCGGATCTTATTCAAACCCAAAAATTTGAAAAACCGGTTGCACCAAAAACTCATGATGTGCTGATTCCAGAATCAATTAAAGTGTCTGAACTGGCGCAAAAAATGAGTGTTAAAGGTGTTGAAGTGGTCAAAGCAATGATGAAAATGGGCGTGATGGCCACCATTAACCAAATTATTGATCAGGAAACGGCAGTCTTGGTTGTTGAGGAAATGGGGCACAAACCCATCGTGACCAAAGAAAACGCTATCGAAGATGATTTGCAGGTTGACTACAGCAACGCCAAACAGGTGAAACGTGCACCGGTCGTGACCATTATGGGGCATGTTGATCATGGTAAAACGTCACTGTTAGATTATATTCGCCGCACGAAAGTGACGGATGCAGAGGCTGGCGGGATTACGCAGCATATCGGGGCTTATTATGTCAAAACACCTAAAGGGATGATTACCTTCCTAGATACACCTGGTCATGCGGCATTTACGGCAATGCGTGCGCGTGGTGCGGATGTGACTGATATCGTTGTGTTAGTGGTTGCAGCTGATGATGGCGTGATGCCACAAACGATTGAAGCGATTCAACATGCCAAAGCGGCCAAAGTGCCATTGGTCGTTGCTGTTAATAAAATTGATAAAACGGAAGCAGATCCCGATCGCATTAAAAACGAATTGTCACAGCATGAAATCATTCCTGAAGATTGGGGTGGTGAAAACATGTTTGTGCATGTTTCTGCTAAGGCCGGAACAGGTATTGATGATTTACTCGATGGTATCTTGTTACAGTCGGAAGTACTGGAGTTAGAGGCGGTTGAAGACGCACCCGCTAAAGGTGTGGTGGTTGAGTCACGTTTAGATAAAGGTCGTGGTGCGGTAGCGACGATTCTGGTACAAAACGGTACGTTGAATAAAGGTGATGTTGTTTTAGTGGGTCATGAGTTTGGCCGTGTGCGAGCTATGTTAAACGCTACGGGTCAACAGGTCACTAAAGCAGGCCCCTCTGTGCCAGTTGAAATTCAAGGCTTATCTGGTACACCAAAGGCGGGGGACGAATTTCTAGTGCTTAAAGATGAGAAAAAGGCACGTGAAGTGGCATTATTCCGTCAAGGTAAGTTCCGTGATATTCAATTAGCACGCCAACAAGCAACTAAGCTAGATAGCTTATTTGATCGGATGGGAGCTGATGACGAGCAGCAGACGCTGAATATGATTGTTAAAGCGGATGTGCATGGATCGATGGAAGCGCTGGTTGATGCTTTAACCAAATTATCGACTGACGAAGTGAAGGTTAAAGTGATCTCTAGTGCTACTGGTGGTATCACTGAATCCGATGTTAACTTAGCGTTGGCCTCGAAGGCAGTTCTATTTGGTTTTAACGTTCGCGCTGATGCCACTGCACGTCGTTTGGCAGAGCAGGAGAAAGTTGATATTCGCTATTACAGCATTATTTACGATTTGCTTAATGACGTGAAACAGGCGATGTCTGGTTTGCTTTCTCCAGAAATGAAAGAAGATATTGTTGGCATTGCGGAGGTACGTGATGTTTTCCGTTCGCCGAAACTTGGCGCAATTGCTGGCTGTATGGTCATTGAAGGCACGGTTAAACGGAATAACCCTATTCGCGTATTACGTGATAACGTCGTGATTTACGAAGGTGCATTGGAATCTTTACGCCGCTTTAAAGACGATGCGGTTGAAGTTGCTCAAGGTAAAGAATGTGGTATTGGCGTGAAAAATTACAATGATATCAAAGTTGGTGACCAAATTGAGGTTTATGAAACTGTCCTTGTTGAGCGTCAAATCTAATGGCGACTGAATCTCGAGCTGAACGTGTTGCCGATTTAGTGCAGCGCGTTTTAGCAGAAGCAATTCAGCGTGAAATTCAAGATCCGCGTTTAAAATTGGCATCGGTTGCCGGTGTGGATGTCTCGCGCGACCTGGCTCATGCAAAAGTCTACATTGCAGTATTAGGCGATAGTCAAATGGGTGAGAAAGCGATGCAAGCCCTCGTTAAGGCCAATGGCTTTTTGCGCCGTGCCGTTGCAAAAAATTGTGCATTACGTGTGACGCCTCAACTACATTTCTTTTTGGATAACACCGCATCACAAGCTCAAGAGATTAATGCGTTAATCAATCAGGCTTTGAGCAAAGATAATAACGGTGGTTGTAATGGCTGAGCATCCTTGCCGTTAAAAAATAAACTCCCTCTCGCCGTAAGCGGCGTGGTAGTTTATATGAACATTAAACCCTGTGGCGTAAGCCCAGGCTCTCTGTGGTTGGCGTTTCCAAAGGGGAGTCGGTCGTATCGTGACCCTTTGCTCGCCGTTGCGCGGAACTGTGCCGGGCAGGCGAAATCAAATCAGGAAATAAAAATACCACGGTCGTCAGTCCGTGTATTTTTATTCCTTAGCTCGAGAAACGTAGTCACCAGAGCGTGTATCCACTTTAATTAATTCACCTTCTTGTACAAACAACGGGACTCGAACAACAGCGCCGGTTTCTAATGTGGCAGGCTTGCCGCCACCACCAGATGTGTCACCTTTTAAGCCAGGATCGGTTTCAGTAATGGTTAGGTGTACAAAATTGGGTGGTTCAACCGAGAGAGGGTTGTCATTCCATAATGTCAACGTGCAGGTATCTTGCTCTTTGAGCCATTTGATATTGTCAGCAACCGCGGCTTCTGCTGCTTGATATTGTTCAAAGCTATCTGGTTGCATAAAGTGCCAAAATTCACCGTCGGTATAGAGATACTGCACTTCGATTTCCATGACATCTGCTGCTTCAACTGTTTCACCTGATTTAAACGTTTTCTCAGTGACGCGGCCATTTTTGAGGTTGCGGATCTTAACGCGGTTAAAGGCTTGGCCTTTGCCGGGCTTAACAAATTCATTGTCGACGATATTGTATGGCTGTCCATCTAGTAAGATTTTTAAACCACTGCGAAATTCATTGGTGGCGTAGGTTGCCATAATAGGTTCCAACTCTCATTATTGTTTTGTGAATTATAACAGTTGTTAGCGTATAATCGCTATCCATACATGATCAATGACTCATTATGACAACCAAATCTCTTGCACCAGTTTCAACGGTGATTCATGCGAGTACCGAGGTTCCTGGATCGAAAAGTATCACTAACAGGGCACTACTACTTGCTGCTTTAGCCCGCGGTGACTCTATTTTATCTGGGGTGCTATTCAGTGAAGATTCAATGGCATTTATGGGGGGCTTACAAGCTTTAGGTGTTAATCTTGAGGTTGATCAACAATGTCATCAAGTAAAAGTCCGAGGTTGTGCAGGTCAGTTTTCAATAACGCAGGCAGCGATTTATTGCCATGATGCTGGTACAGCAACACGATTTTTAATGCCAGCTTGTGCAGCGGTGCCTGGGAACTATCGTTTTACAGCTTCGCCAAGAATGCAAGAGCGTCCCATTGGTCCATTATTGCATGCACTAACAGCGCAAGGTGCACGATTTGATTATGAACAACAGTCAGCGCATATGCCCTTGAATTTGCATAGTCAGGGATTATCTGGTGGCGATATTTCGGTCAATATTTCACAAAGCAGCCAGTTCTTATCGGGGTTGCTAATGGCAGCACCTTTAGCACGCGCGCAAACGATAATTCATACACAACTTAATAAGCCTAAGCCCTATGTGAAAATGACTTGCCAAATGATGACTCATTTTGGTGTGCAAACGGCGTGTCGTGATAATCAGTTTTTGCTTAGGCCACAGATTTACCAAGCTTGTGATTACATGATTGAACCGGATGCTTCTACGGCGTCTTATTTTTTTGCTGCAGCGGCCATCACCAATGGCAATATTCTCGTCAAAGGTTTGCCAAGACAAGGTTTGCAAGGTGATACCCAGTTTTTAGGGGTCTTAGAACAAATGGGCTGTCGGGTAATCGAAGAGGTTGAGGGTATTCGGGTAATTGGTGCACAAAAGCTCAAAGCGCTCGATGTTGACATGAGTGGCTTCTCCGACACATTCATGACTCTTGCGGTTGTGGCGGTGTTTGCAGATCAAGCGATGACATTGTCAGGCTTGGCGCATACGCGTTTACAAGAGTCAGATCGCATCATGGCTATGGCCAATGGGCTCAATCACTTAGGGATTAAAACGGCCGTGACCGAGCATTCAATCACCATCTACCCGGGTCAACCGACGGGTGCAGAAGTGCATTCCTATCATGATCATCGTATTGCGATGTCATTGGCACTACTTGGCTTAAAGGTGCCTGGGGTGATGATCCATAGTGCAGAAGCGGTGGCAAAAACTTGCCCCGATTACTTTGAGCGTATGGAGCGACTGATCCATGGGTAAGGTCTTAGTTTTTGATCTTTCAAATTTAAGTTATATCGGTGCCCATTATTGTGGCAAAGGGATTGAATCTGCTGATCATGCAGCAGAAAAAATTAAAGAATCAACGTTAGGGTTGATGCGCCAGTTATATCGTCAGCTTGGGCCAGCCCATGTCGTATTTGCCTGTGACCATCAGCAATACTGGCGTCGTGAAATTTTTCCTGAATACAAAGGGCATCGTGAAGATTCGTTACTTAAACAAAAAGTGCGTGAGGCGATCGGTCTATTTAAACAAGAAAAAGCAGCGCTGTGCGTTGAAGTGGAACAGTGCGAAGCGGATGATGTGATTTATGCTGTTACACAACAGAGTGATCATCATGTGGTGATTATCAGTACAGATGGTGATTTTCATCAATTGTTGTCGGATAAAGTGAGTATCTATAATCCGATGCGAAAAGCTTTACAGTCGGGTGCTGAACAATCTGAATACGGGCTGTTTATTAAATGTATCCGTGGTGATCGTGGTGATAACATTCCTTCAGCATATCCACGCGTTGGTCGTCGTGCCTTGGCCGCAGCATTCGGCAATGAAGAATTAACCAACCGTTTACTTAATGTGCGCTTAAAAGATGGCAGTCGGGTTGGTGATCATTACGCTCGCAATCGTCAGTTAATTGATTTATCCTGTATCCCCGAAGAGCTTAAATTGAAGCTTGAGAAAGCATTGTCAGAGGTAACCATTTAATGAAAAATAAATTAATTTTACAGTTGATCGTAGTTGCTTTATTTTCCGTGGTGGCCAGTGGCTGCGTTCCACTGGCGATTGGTGCTGGTGCTGGTGTTGGTTATGAGCTTGCTAAGGGCTAATTTAGCTCACGATAAATCATACCCGTCGTAATCACACTCCAGGGGATGGTCCAAAGCAAGCCAACTAGTAATAACAAAGCACCAATGGCGTTGATTAGGGTAAGGATAATCAGAAGTAGAAACACTTTGGGTAGGTGTGGCCAAATCATTTTAACTGAGCGCCAGATGGCAACCCAAGGCAAGAGGCCTTTTTCGGCGACATAGAACGGTGCAAGTAAGAATAATGCGCCAATGCACAGCATTATTATTAACATGATAACCAGTACCACATTCATTAGCCATGGACTGATAGTGGCTGCAAATGCACCAATCAGCATGAATATCATAGATGCAACAATAGCAATTAGTGTTGTCAAGACGGTGGTGAAAAATATACCGAGTGTCTTATTAAAAAATTTGAAACCAAACCACATTGGTATTGCCTGATTATTAGCCCTGCTAATGCCAATCATACAAATACCGGCAACCATCGGTGCTGCAAGCAGTGCATGGACAAGATTGCCCAGTAACTCACGGCCTGCATGAGGTGGATGATCGGGGTTAAAGGGAATATGTCCTGAGATAAAACCGCTGACGACACCAATGATGAAAAGTGCAATGACCAGCCAGAGCACCGGGAGCTTGGTGCCTTTAACTCGATGCCAGCTTTCACTTAAGGTCGATTTAAGCGACAGTTTACTCATCATGTTTCCTCAGTAGAAATAGATCCCGAATCATGTTGCATCTTGCGCCAGAAGTAAAGTGAAACCATTAAGATTTCGCCGACAATTATTAATAATTGCATCAATAAATGATGAGGTTCAATCAATGGAACAAAAAGCATTGCAGGCATATTTAGACCCAACTGTGGCAATAAACCACCTAGCACAAAATAAGTAAATAGCAGATAAAAAGCCGCTGCCATATCCGTACGATGAGGATGATGACTATTTATATTGAGGCTGGTAAAAATTAAGATGTCACGCAAGTTAAAACCCAAAATAATAACCGTTGCCAGGATGATCTGTGTGTTGTTCATACTGATCATTAGCAATATGGCAATGCAACAAGATAATAGAAAGGATATAAGGTAACAGGGCATAGTGCTGACGAGCAGGATATAGTGCCTTTGTTGCCAGTTGTTTTTCAGTTGTCGCCAGCGAGTTTTCGTTTTGGTCTCAAGAAATAAGCTGATATACATCCAAACAATACTCAGACCAAAAGCTAAGGATAATTGAATGTCGGTTGCTGTCGGCATCATGGCTTGCCAGTGATCCATGGATATATAGACATTGGTTGTGAGTTTGTTGAACAATGGATTAGCAAACCCATCAGCATAGATAATAGTGCTGATAACAAATAGTACCCAGACCCAAGGTAAATTGCGTTGCTGTAGCTCCAAACGCATTAAACGAATACTCCCAATGATGCTCCAGACAACACACAGTATCGCTGTGGTGAGTTCAATACTTTCCTTGCTAAATGGATGTTGATACCAAAAAATCGTTTTGCTGCTGTTCCCATCACCTGAAAAAATTAGCCACCACGCCATGAGGGCCGACAGTGCAAAGTAGGCAAAATTTTGTGTGCGATTAACGCTTCGCGATAGCTGCATAGATTGTAGGCTTAATAACAAACTGAGGTGCTGAGCAAACAAACCGGCACATAGCCACAACAACACATCACGAATTGCGGCTATTGGGTTATCAAGATGAAAATAAAGGTATGCTACCATGCAGAGCAAGCCACCTAGCCAAGTATAAATAGCACTACCAATGACTTTAGGCCAAACCATTGACCAGGCATTGAGCACAGACATTCGTTGTCGATTCCAAGTGTGTTGTGCTAATTCTTCAGACATTGCTTGCGATACTTGGCGAGTTCCCCAAATAATCACAAGCACGACAAAGCAGGTACTAGGACCTGTCGGCCAGTTGATGATAGTCCCATGGGAAAGATAGAATAAAATACCAAGCACAAGGGCTAATATTGCTAGGCGCGCTGTAGATAACTCAAGCCAGAGGTATTTTTTGAACTCCGGATTTAACATGGAAGCTCCCGTTTTGTTATTGTCAGGATTTTGACGAATGCGAATGGTTTGATATCGATGAAAAATAACGTTTTTGCATGGAATCGCTTTGCTCTGATAGGCTGAGAATGGGGACGCCCTCGGTTAAAAGACGTTTTAACAATTCGGCTTGCGATTGTTGATCACCTTGCCATAAAAAGTCAGCTATGGTTCCTTTGATAGATAAGTTGCTGAGCATTTTTTCGCATGCGAGTCGCGTTGCAAATGGTTGTGCATCTTCAATTAGCTCTAACCTTAATAGACGACCGTTTAATTTTTCTGCTTGGCTGTCAATAAGTTTTCCATCATGAATGATTAGCATGTCTTGGCAATAGTCTTCAAGCTCAGCTAAAATATGTGAAGAGACCACTAATGTCATGCCTTGGTCACGTAGCTCGCACATGAGTTGACTGAGTGATTGACGTGCTTCTGGGTCAAGTCCGGACGCCGGCTCGTCAAGTAATAAGAGTTTAGGCTGATGAACGATCGCTGTACCAATACCCACGCGTTGTTTCCAGCCTCGAGATAAATGTTTCGTTGGCTGATCACGATAAACTTGAAGTGCCAGTTGATCAATTGTCTGCTCCACTGCCTGCCGACATTGCTGACCCTGCAGACCTCGCATTTGTGCAGAATGTATAAGATTTTGACTAACAGTAAGCGCCTGATACAAACCAAAGTCATCGGTCAGGTAGCCAATATATTGATGGGCTTGTCTCGGATGCTGGTGAATATTAAGCCCCTCAAGTCGTATTGATCCGCGACTGGGTAGTTGTAAGGCAGCTAAACAATTTAATAGTGTGGTTTTGCCCGCACCATTGGGGCCAATTAATGCACTAATGGTCTGTGGTCGTAACTCAAATGAGATGTCTTTGAGTATTGGCTGCTCTGTATAGCTGAAATAGAGTTGTTGTGTTCGCAAAAAACTCATTGGAGTAATTTCCTTAGGTAATGTATCCCTAGCCTGGTTAAATGGTGAGGTTTGTGTTATCTCTGCCTCCTCATCGGAGGGCGCTAATAAACCACCGTCGCTGTTAACTAATATTGATCAATGCTCAACTCTGATGCCATACGAATCCATTGCGCAGCTTTCCGATAGTCCTGTCTGTGGTCATGGGTACCAAAGAAATAATTTAACCCACGTTGAATGGGTTTTTTATTGTAGGCATTAGGCGTAAAGACCAAGCTATACCATAATGCTGCTTGACGATAGTCTTTTTTCACCCCGCGGCCAAACTCATACATAAAACCAATTTCTAAAATTGCTCGAATATTGCCTTGTTGTGCCCAGGGCAAATTGGCTTGAAATGCACGTTTGAATTGACTTTGCAAGAATAATCGATTCGCTTCTTCTGCTGATATCGCAGGAATGATTTGTGCCATTTGTAATTTTAACAGTGGATGAGCAAGTGTCTCCATCTTCTGCTGTAAGCTTTGTGCATCAATAGAAAGACTCAGGGTTAAATAAAATAAAAAAGTAACCAAGGGCACCAATCGTAAGCGCATAAATTTGACCATGGAATCTGGTGAAAATCTCGGCTGAGCATAGCAAAAAAGTTGATAAGAAACTATGGATGATTGACAACTGTTTATGATACGTCATCAGAACTTTGCGCAGTATATAGTTATCGTTTAATGACAGTTTTTTAGTCCACATTTGCCAATTTCGATCATTTAGCTGGCAACTCTAATTAAATGATTCCCCTCTGTAAGTCTGTTTTGAGTGGATTTTTGCAAGGTAGTGTATTATATTTTGCGATCAATCTAATCACAGTTGCTGTTGATGTTCTATACAGTGGCTTGAGATAATTAAAAGTGCCCGTGGCAAGTCATGGGGTATGATGGTTAATTAAACGGTAGAATAAACAATGAGTGATAAAGTTATTAACCTGTCTGATGCTAATTTCGAGCAAGAAGTTTTACAATCAGATCGGCCAGTATTAGTTGATTTTTGGGCGCCTTGGTGTGGACCTTGTAAAATGATTGCTCCTATCCTGGATAGTGTTGCTGAAGAATATACTGATCGAGTTAAAATTGCTAAAATTAATATCGATGAGAATGCTAGTACTGCACCGAAGTATGGTGTTCGTGGTATTCCAACTTTGTTACTGTTTAAAAATGGTCAAGTGGAAGGGACCAAGGTCGGTGCATTGAATAAAGCACAGCTAGTGAGTTTTATTAGCGAGCACGCTGAAGCTTAGCCAAATAGCCGTTGCCATAGGCCGGGTTTGGGGATGTCATTTTTGCAATAAAGTAGCTGGCCTCGGTATAAGTTAGCTTGCTGTTGGACTTTGTGTGCGCGTTTAACGAGCCATGCCTTCTTGCGATAAGACCCTTGGCGATAGCCACCAAATCCTTCGTGATAAGCTAAATATAAATCATAAGCGTTTCTTTTCGATATCCCTAGCATTTTGTGCGCTTGGTTGCCATACCATCCAACAAAATCGACGGCATCTTGGAAGTCATTGCGATCAGCACCATTTTTGCCGGTGCTTTTCATGTAGTGATCCCATGTGCCATCGACAGCCTGTGCATAGCCATAAGCCGACGTTGGTCGAGTCCAGGGAATAAAACCAAAAAGTTTGGTTCTTGGTGGTCTTGCACCTGCGCGAAAGTGTGATTCTTGGTGAATAATTGCCATTTGCACGCTCACTGGTACTTTCCATCGATGATAGGATTTTAAAGCATCCCAGTACCACGATGGATATTCTTTAAAAATGCTACAAGCATTATTTTGGTTTGCCGGTGGTCTAGGTGCGCATGAGCTAAGAATTGAAATTGCGATGATGGTAAGCAGCAGCTTTAGTGATGCTGAAAAAAACATGATCAGTGGGCGCTGTGCCATATGCTTTGATTGTGTAGATATAGTATGCGACTATGTTAACACATAACTGATGGTGTGTGTTTTGGGTGCAATAATCAGCGGCTGAGCTAGTGCTTATTAGTAGCGCAAGGTGAGTGAGTAAGGTATTAAATTGATGTCAGTTCGTATAGTTTTGGTAGAGCCCAGTCACCCTGGAAATATCGGTTCAGCAGCTCGTGCCATGAAAACCATGGGGTTCGATAACCTTTATTTGGTTAATCCCAAATCATTTCCGCACCAAGAAGCTGATGCAATGGCGTCTGGTGCTACGGATGTTTTAGATCGTGCGGTTGTGGCGGCAACCTTGTCAGAGGCACTGAAAGACTGCCACTTGGTATTTGGGTGTAGTGCACGCAATCGTCATTTGGATTGGCCAATGGCAACACCAAGGCAGGCAGTTGATCGCATTAATCAGCAAGAGGCGTGTGCCATTGCCATTTTGTTTGGTCGTGAGCGTACGGGTTTGACCAATCAAGAATTGCAATTATGCCATTACCATATTCACATACCAAGCAATCCCGATTATGCGTCACTGAATTTAGCCGCAGCAGTACAGGTCATTTGTTACGAGTTACGTGCATCATTGACTAATAATTATTCACAATCACGTGCTAGTCTTGCGCCGCGCCAGGAGCTGGATCGTTTCTACGCTCATCTAGAGAAGACATTGATAGAATTACAGTTTCTTAACCCACAGAAACCAAAACGACTGATGGAGCGTTTAATGCGGTTATTTCAAAGAGCGCAGCTTGATCAGCAGGAAGTGAATATTTTACGTGGTGTATTGGCAAGTGTTGATAAAAAAGGCAGTGTTGATGGCTAAACCAATTTATCTTGACTATGCGGCTACCACGCCCGTAGATCCGCGGGTAGTTGAAGTGATGCAGCAGTGCTTAACGCTCGAGGGTAACTTTGGTAATCCCGCTTCAAATACACATTTTTATGGTTGGCAAGCGGAGGAGGCAGTCGCGCAAGCAAGGGAGCAAGTGGCAAATCTTATCCAAGCCGATGCAGGCGAAATTATTTTTACTTCTGGTGCGACGGAGGCAGATAATTTGGCAATACAAGGTGTGGCGAAGTCTTATCAGCGTAAGGGACAACATATTATTACCACAGGGTTTGAGCATAAGGCGGTGCTCGATACCTGTGCGTATTTAGCTGATCATGGTTTTGACGTGACTTATATCAAACCTAATGCAGCTGGTGTTATCGATGTACAGCAGATTGTAAATGCCATTGGCAAAAAGACCATCTTGGTTTCAGTCATGCACGTTAATAATGAGATTGGGACTATCCAGCCAATTGCTGAGATTGGTGCGCTATGTCGGCAACATAAAATCTTATTCCATGTTGATGCTGCACAAAGCGCTGGTAAGATCCCAATAGATGTTAATGCCATGAAGATAGATTTGTTATCGATTTCTGGGCATAAATTCTACGGCCCAAAGGGTATTGGTGCGTTATATGTTCGGCGTCGTCCTAAAGTTCGGTTAACGCCGTTGATTTATGGTGGTGGGCACGAGCAAGGTTATCGCTCAGGTACTTTAGCAACACATCAAATTGTTGGGTTTGGTAAAGCTTGTGTACTGGCACAAGAAGATATGCTGGCTGATTATGATAGGCTGCAACGTTTTAAAAAAACACTCTATCAAGCGATAGTTGATTTAGGTGGCGTGTCTCTTAATGGCGCCATGGAACATGGTATTGCCAATATTCTCAATGTCAGTATTGACGGTGTTGATGGTGAGGCATTGCTGATGGCATTGCATCAATTGGCCATATCCTCTGGCTCGGCATGTAACTCTGCAACGCTAATGCCATCTTATGTGCTGTCAGCAATTGGACGGACAGATCAGCTGGCGCATAGTGCCATTCGTTTATCGTTGGGGCGATTGACAACTGAGCAAGAAATAGATCAGGCCATTAAAATCCTTCAGCACCATATACCACGCTTGCGGGCCATGTCACCTTTGTGGAGGCAGTCGTCGTGAGTCGGCTCTATTCACAGGCTGTTTTAGATTATTATCTTAATAGTGCGTTTATTGGTGAGTGGCCGCAAAATGATGCATCAATAATCACAGTCACTGCGGGCTCTGAATCTGCTGGTGAGTTGATGCAGTTGCAGGTAAAACATCATTCAATCAATATTGTTGATATACGGTTTAAAGTGTATGGCTGTGGCTATGCTATTGCTGGCTGTGCATGGCTTTGTGACTGTCTTAGTGGTCAATCATTACCTTTAAAGCATATCAGTTATGGTCAACTGTTGATTGAGCAATTAGACTTACCGCAACATAAGTACCATTGTGCGTTGTGTATTGATCAGCTAGTTGAGGCACTAAGGTCTGTATTGACTAGTTCAGTAACACAAGGGGTGACATGAAGAAACGACTTAGAAGATGCTTATGGTTTTTTCTCGCACTGATCAGTCTATTGTTCTTATCCTTCGTTATTGTTTGTGGCCTTGTTTACTATGGTTATCATCAGCACAAGCTAGCGCAGTGGGTAGGTGATTATTTTAATGCCAACGTTAGTTTGGGTTCATCTCATGTGCAATGGCATCATGGTCAAATAGCCATTAAGCTAACAAGTTTGACGGTGGTTAATAAAGACAGTCAGAAGACGATACTGGCTTTTTCACAAGCAGATTTATCTTTGTCGGTTCGTGAATCAATTCGGCATTTAGCGCCCATATTTAAAAATATTGAAATTAATCATTTAAAATTGCAGTTGGCGCAGCATACTGTAAGGCGACCTGCGCAGAGTTCAAAAAAATACATGTCTTTTCATTTCAATATACCACCGTTACTTCGCCAATGGTTATTTGTTGATAATCAGATAGTGATCAAACAATCACAATTGACGATTAACCTTGGGGATGGCACGCCGGTTAAGTTTGATGATGTTAATGCACATTGGCAGCACGATTCACTGGGCAAAGGTCTGCTGAATGTGACCAGCCGAATCAATCAAAATCAAGGTTTGCGTACGAAGTCTGACAGCCCTGAAACTACTGGTTTGTTTAGGCTAATTGCTCAAGTAACTGATCCAAATAAGCATTTGCATATTGATGGCTATCTCAAGTTTAAATCGCCTGATTTTAGTGCGTTGTTTCATCAGTCACTTTACGATGGTATTTACCTAAAACAAGGAGGAGGTGTTGCGGAACTGTGGCTGCATTGGCAATCAAGTCAATTAAAATTACAGGCCAAGCTCGATTTATCTGATGCAATATTTGCCAGTCGCCTGAGTCCTGCCATACTCAAACGTCGTCGTCTAAGCCTCAACCTATTATGGCAAAGACAGCAAAGTGGTGCCTGGCAGTTACGAGGTAGTGAGACTTTAAAGGGTATTAAAAATCCAGAGTTACTATCGATTGCCTATACGCCACATCAAGCAAATGATGCGCACTGGCAAATCAATGCGAGAACCATTCCACTGCATACACTAATGCACTTGTTGTTATTGAGTAAGCAAAGTTCTTCTCGTTTTAAGCAATTTATTCGCCATCACCAGCCAGAGGGACAATTAAAGCAGCTTTATATTGATGCACAATTCAGTCAAGGCCAGCTGACTGATTATGTTGCTAATGCGCAATTACATCATTTATCGTTACAACGCTATCAAGATGCGCCTGCAGTCAGTGGTATTGATGTTGCTTTGCATGCAACTAATGCGTGGGGGCGAGCAACTGTAGAAGGAAATACAGTCAAGATTGGTGCTAATAAATGGTTTCCTGACATGGATTTTCGAGGGAAGTTCTATAGTCATTTAAGTTGGCAGAAACATCAGCATTGGCAGGTGCTTTTGGATTCGTTTGCGCTTAATACGAATTGGTTGCAATTATTCGTGCATGGCAGTATCAACCGCCCGTTATCCAAAAATCCGATGCTCAAATTGCTTGGTGGGTTTCATGCAAAAGATGCTGGATCAGAGATAAAGAAGTATGCAAACACACCACTTTTAGGTAAGAATTTTTCTAACTGGCTACAGCAGGCTGTGGTGTCGGTTCCAGACCTTAGTGGCAAAATTTTATTATCCGGGAATCCCAGCCAACTGCCGTTTAAACAACAGCAAGGTATTTTGCAAATTGATTTACAAACAAAAGATATGTCCTTATCACCTTATCAAGGTTGGCCATTGGTGACACATGTCACCAGCGATATGCTATTCCAAAATGATCAGTTTTTTGCTGCAGTTGATCATGCTGAAAGTCTTGGTTTAACGATGAGTCATACCGATTTTTCAATTCCTTTGTTTGGTGCGAATACCCTGAGTTTTCTAATTTCAACTGCACATATTGATGGGGCCGGCAGTGCAATTCATCGCTTTATTGATCAGAGTCCACTGAAAAAAACATTGGGTGCTGCTAATCAGGCGCTGGCCTTTTCTGGTCATGTGATGCTTGATCTTCATACAGACTATGCATTAACCCATGAGAACTATCCACATGTGCTCAAAGGTTCTCTACATTTTAATAATAATGCGCTGACGGTGGTTCCGGTCGATTTAACACTGAATAGACTCAATGGTATTGTTTCTTTTAACCAGGGAATGATCCAAGCAACAAAGCTCACCGGTTCACTGATGAAGCTACCTGTCCACATTGCGATGGGAAGTCAAAAAAGTAGACAAGGTATATCTCACCGCATAGTATTAAGTGGTGTATTGGCAGCAAAAAATTTTCAGCACAGTCCCTATGCATTCCTCAGTCAAATCACACATGGCAGTTCACCCTTTACGATGGCTGTTACAGTTCGCCCAGAAGTGACAACATGCCATATTTCTTCTGCTTTGCAAGGTCTTGCTGTCAATCTGCCACCACCATTCGATAAACGCCAAAAGAGCAAAAAACCATTTTCTTTAAAGCTCACTTTGGCGGCGCATGACGATAATATTCCATTGCAATTTAGTTGGCAGCATGCGGTTAATGGTCATTTGCTGTTTGATAAGCAAGGTGAGCATACTGCATTTTCACGAGGTCAGATACAGATTGGTCAAGATAGTATGCCGGTGTTGCCAAAAAAGAAAGGTTTGTTTATCAATGGTCAACTCGACTCAGTCGATTTGTCGCAGTGGGTCAAAATGATGAAACTTCTTCCCACATCACACCATGCCAATAGCTTACAGTTTTCACACCTGCTCAAGAAATTGGCATTGCAGATTAATCAATTTCATACACCGTTAGGGGTGTTTGATCATGTTGGCGTTGGTTCGGCATGGCTAGGTGATCATTGGCAATTGAAAATCAAGAGTCCGACGCTTGATGGTGATATTGATTTGCCTGCGGATTGGCACAATCCAAGTTTTGGCATTCATCTGGACCAATTGCAGTTTGATTTCCCTTCTAAAAAACAAAATGAGGCCAGTCAACTACCCAGTATCAGTAAGTTATCACGGTTACCGAAGTTATATATTACGGTCAAGCGGCTGTCTATTGGCCACCGGTTGACAGGAAGATTGAATTTGCATACCCAGCCGATGACATCAGGTATCGAAGTGAAACAACTAGAGTTTTCCAGTACCAATCTAAAGGCACAGTTGAAAGGAAGTGCACAAGTATTAGTCAATAAAGCCTGCCACAAGCATTCCAAAGTTTGTGAGGGATTATCAGAAAATCAATTTGCTTTGTCTGGTACTTTGAGTGCTAATGCTTGGGGCAAAGTGCTTGATAATTTGGGTTATAGTAAATTGATGCAAGAAGGCCAAGGCCCAGTTAAATTTGATCTTAATTGGCGAGGTGAGTTACAGCAGCCAGAAGTCGACAGTATCAATGGTTGGTTTAACTTCAAATTAGAGAATGGCAGTTTAGAAAAAATTAATCCCGGATTCGCTCGTTTATTTGGTCTGTTGAGTTTGAACTCGATTGAGCAAAGGTTACAGATGAACTTCCAGGATATTACCGAAAAAGGTCTTCGCTTCAATACGCTAACTGGTAAGTATTCAATTACTCACGGTGTTGCATTGACCAAGCGGGTCAGTTTTTCAGGGCCTGCATTGGATTTAGTCATGAATGGTGAGCTAGATTTTGTTAATAAGGCTATCGATCAATATGTTGTTGTTATGCCTCAGATTGGTGGTAGTCTAGCTCTAGCGGCAACATTGATTGGTGGACCAATCGCAGGTTTGGCGACATGGCTCGCGGATAAAGTATTGACCAATACAATATTGAAAGACAAAGGTTTAGTTTATAAAGTTTCCGGTCCTTGGCAAGATCCAAGTATCAAAAGTTATGACTCAAGTAGCACATAGTAAGGAGTAAGTTTGGTTAAGTTATAAGATTGACATTAACCTGCCATTGTTTATAATGGCAACGCTTCACGGAGGATGCCGTGAATTCCACTTTACGTGGGTGCTTAGCTCAGCTGGGAGAGCATCGCCCTTACAAGGCGAGGGTCGGGGGTTCGATCCCCTCAGCACCCACCATATTTTTCAATAGCTTATGGCAATATACCTATCAAACTTAAAACGAATGAAATTATTTAAGCACTCATTATAAGTTACCGGCGGGTGCTGATTGGTGTGGTGAGTATGGCGAGTTTCACAGTTTTGCTTATGACAGCCCGATATTTAATCAGGCAGTGCCTATTGAAATTGGCGATACATCGTTGCATGACAGATTTTATTTTGCAGATATTTTGCCTGGCTAAGTGAAGTACTTTGTAATGCTTATATGCCGGTCAAATACAACTTGCCATCTCCATTTTTACTGCTAAAATGGAGTTAATAGGTTAGTTTTTTTTGGATCTATATGCTTGACTCTCGTCCTCGTTTATTCCGCTTGCTGAATGAAAGCTGTTTCATCTTTGGCCCTCGCGGAACAGGGAAATCAACATTGCTAAAGCAGCACTACAAAGAAAATGCGTTATTTATTGATTTGCTGAAGCCTCATATTTGGCGACAGTACCAAGCGCACCCCGAGCATCTTTATGCAGTTGTGGAAGGTTCTAATCTATCTCATGTCATTATTGATGAAGTGCAGCGGCTGCCCGAGCTCTTAAATGTCGTTCACGATCTGATTGAGCAAAAACGTGGTTTAACTTTTATTCTAACTGGTTCGAGTTGTAGGAAGCTCAAAAGAGCCGGGGTGAATTTGCTTGCAGGTAGAGTACTAGAAACACATTTACATCCTTTTATGGCGAGCGAGTTGAACGATGATTTTTGTTTGCGAGACGCTCTAAATTTTGGGCTCTTGCCTTTGGTTTATAACAGCCAACATAAAGGCAAAACGCTTAAAACCTATGTCAGTTTGTATTTGCGAGAAGAAGTGCAGGCAGAGGGTTTAGTAAGAAATATCGGAGACTTTTCAAGGTTTTTGGAGGTGATTGCTTTTTCTCATGGTTCGCAACTCAACTACAGCAACGTTGCACGAGAGTGCCAGGTTTCTAGAAAGCTGATTGAAGGCTATGTCGATGTGCTAAAAGATTTGTTATTGGCAATCGTGTTGCCTGTCTTTACTTATCGTGCAAAGCGTCAGACCATTGCGCAGCCAAAGTTTTATTATTTTGATGCGGGCGTTTATAGAAGTTTAAGATCAACAGGGCCCTTGGATGTTGCTTCTGAAATCAATGGCCCAGGCCTAGAAGGTTTGGTCTTGCAGCATTTGCGAGCTTGGAATGATTATAGTGGTGAGCCCTGTAAATTATATTACTGGCGTACGCGTCATGGTGTCGAGGTCGACTTTGTTTTATATGGTGATGGCGGGTTTTATGCTATTGAGGTTAAGCATAGTGATAAGGTGCATCATAAAGATCTGATTGGGCTTAAGAGTTTTTGCGAGGATTACCCCGAGGCTACGCCAATTCTGCTTTATACAGGTACAGATAGGCTTAAAATTCAAGATATTTTTTGTCTCCCAGTGTCGGACTTTTTAAAAAGTTTAAAACCCAATCAAGTGCTTCTAAAAGAGAAATATACACAACCTGACTGAAAATACCGAATTTTCGTCAGTTCTTTTGTCCATTATGAGCACATCCCATCTAATAAGCATTGCCTTGCGATGTGATACACTTAAAAATCCATGCCAAAACCTCCGGCATTTCTAATCAGGTTGTGTATAGACTGGGTCATTTTTCAGTAGATTTTGGTGAAAAACCATGCACTTTGGTGCACTTTATATGCAATTCATTTTGCTTCAGAATGTGCTTATTTTAACACGAAACATGTTGATTTTTCAAGGTTTTTAAGGGTTTAAGAGTGGTGCCCGCAACAAGATTTGAACTTGTGACCTCTCCCTTACCAAGGTGATTCCTTGACTGACAAAAACCCCATATAAAACATTATAAATCAAATATTTATCGTATTATTCTCGGAGTATGTATTTTTGAGAAAGTGCATAGAAAGTACAAATGCAGTATTTTTTAGTGCATCAGAGTGCCGCATCATGCCAATATTTTTTTCTCAAATTACAGTAAATAGAGTTAAAAAACTTGCATGGCAAATTTTTTCTTGATGGGTAAATTAATTTAAGTATGATTTAGTTTTGCTTCTTTTTGGCTCAGTTTATGAAAGCCTTGTACGTAGGCGTTTTCTAACTTTAACTGCTTAATTCCATCGCAATAATCTATTGGCCAGTTGTCCAGTATTTCTGATTAGGACTGCTGGGTACGTCGGGCTTGGTTAAAGCAAGTTTTCCTTCTTCCAGCAGAGGCCTGATAATAGCCTTCCTAAAATGCTGAATGCTTTTTAGACCTAAGTGTCCCATGATTTCTTGCCTCGAACGGGGTGTTTGGCAAAATTCTAGTATGTTGCTTTCTTTTTCAGCTTGGGTGGTAGCTTGAGAAACCAACGGTTGGGCAAGCTCGATTTTAAAAACATCTTGTTCTTGTATAACAGGGTCTGAGCCAGTATAAGCTTTGCTGTATTCAAACAGATTTCTCACTCCAGAGCCTAGCTCTTCCGCGCGTCCAATTTCTCTAAAGAAGGCTGCGAGGTTCGGATTTTTGGGGAATGGCTCGTAGCTGTCTAAGTTGATTGCGCCAAAGCCATGCGGACGATTGGCGTTGGTCGCGGTGATTTTATCTGCTTCGATAATCAGTCTAGCTGGTGAGCCATTCATGTATTCTCGATGAATCAAGATATTGGAGACAATTTCACGGAAAATTTTATCTCTCAAACTCACGCGTTGCGTGCCTTCCAAATAAAAGGGGTCGGGCAAGTGCTTCTCAATGAAGGCCATAATTTGCTCATAGGCATCAAACAGGTTGGTGATAACAATTTCCCGGTCATCATAGCGATCAACGTTGATGATGCGCTTAATACAATCGGTTTTGTAATGAGGTACGGCGGAGCGGATAGTGCCATCTTTGCCAAATAGCAAAATGGCAGCAAGTGTAAAGCCATGCTTACCGGTTTGTTGGTCTCGCTGGTAAAGTTGCGTGCTTTTAATCAACTCCGTATCAGAGAGTGTCAACCATGGATGGTTACGCCGTTCACTGGTAGCAAGCCGACGCGCTTTTTCAAATAACTCCGGGCGAAAATCAGCCATCTCAACATACGGATAAACTTTATTTTCGGTGTAGTTTTGTTGTTTCCTAAGGAACATCTCCGCAATTAGCAAAGTGTTATGGCTGATGTCAAAATCACCGTCCTCATTGCGATCATAAATTTTGCTATTGATATTGTGTATGGACGAACCAGGTGGAACGTACGTATGCAGAATTTGTTTGCCCTCAGTGACAACAATACTCTGCACACGTATGATTAGCACAACCGGAAACAACTAGGATTACCGTGAAAGTTTTATTCGTCTGTACGGGCAATATTTGTCGCTCTCCTGTGGCGCATACCATTTTTGAACAGATGGTTCAGCAAAGCAATTTGTCCGATAAAATCACGGTTGATTCGTGCGCAACGTCAGACTATCACGTTGGTGAACAAGCAGACTCAAGAATGCGGCAGGCTGCCAAAGCCCGTGGTTATGATATGACGCATATTGTGAGACAGCTTGACCCTGTTGCTGACTTGGATGGTTTTGATTTGATTTTGTATATGGATGATGAGCATGAGGCATTTTTTAAGCGATTGCCGAATTATCATCAGCATGCAGATAAGTGTCAGCGCTTAAGTGACTATTGTAAAGCAATCGACGTGGATTGTGTGCCTGATCCTTACTTTGGTTCATTAGAAGGTTTTGAGCATGTCATTGATATCTGTGAGGATAGTTGTCGTCAGTTATTGAGCTCAATACGTTAAGTGTACAGATCCATGCGGATTGCTAATATGTGATATATTTTTTCAGTTGACAGAAATTTAAATCTCGCATATTATGACTTATATATGACATAATATTAATTAATGAATAATGTCTGCA